>JAUYFZ010000258.1 GCA_030689585.1 Rhodocyclaceae bacterium
TGAAGGGGAGGGAGACAACCGATGCGCCTTGCTCCTCCCCCTTCAAGGGGGAGGCCGGGAGGGGGATGGGGAATGTGTTCCACATTAAATCACCTTGGAATAGCGTGTTTGTTCACGATCCGTGCGCAAATATTTATCGAAAGCCATCGCCACGACACGCGCCAACATGCGGCCACGCGGTAACACCCGTATCCACCGTTCATCAATGGACACCAATCCCCCCTGTTCCAACTCGTGCAATTGCGTCAATTCCTGCGCAAAATATGATTTGAAATCAATCAGGTGAGCCACTTCGACCGATTCAATCGACAGTTCAAAATGACACATCAACGCTTGAATGATCGAACGGCGCAAAAGGTCATCCGTCGTCAGTTCCAACCCCCGCATGACTGGCAACACCTCGCGATCAAGGCAGTCGTAATACTCATCCAGCGTTCGATAATTCTGGCAGTACGTAGGCCCCATCTTGCCAATGGAAGAGACGCCGAAAGCCATCAGATCGGCTTCCGCATGCGTCGAATACCCCTGAAAGTTACGGTGTAACCGGCCTTGACGTTGTGCAATGGCCAGTTCATCGTCCGGTTTGGCAAAGTGATCCATCCCGATGAACACATACCCTGCATCGATGAGGTGCTGAATAGCCGTCGACAGGATCACCAGTTTCTGATCGGCCGTCGGCATGTCCGCCTCGTTGAGACGACGCTGCGGTTTGGCCAGCTTGGGCAGGTAGGCAAAGTTATACATCGACACCCGGTCGGGCGAGAGCCGGATCATTTCATCGAGCGACTCGTTGAAACTTTGGGCAGTTTGCAAGGGCAAGCCATAGATGAGATCAATCGACACCGACTTGAACCCAAATTCACGCGCTGCTTCGATGACGACGCGAGTTTCTTCGAGCGTTTGAATTCGATTGACCGCCTGCTGTACAGCCGGATCGAAGTCTTGCACGCCCACACTCATCCGGTTAAAACCGAGTTCAGACAACAGTTTCACCGTGTCACGATCTACTTTTCGCGGATCAATCTCGATCGAATACTCACCGTCTGGCAACAGATTGAAGTGTTGACGGGTCAACTCCATCAATCGCTTCATTTCGTCATGCGTCAGGAAAGTGGGGGTCCCTCCCCCCCAATGCAGTTGGATCACATCGCGATTCCCCACCAACGCCGCCGTTTGTAGCGTCATTTCTTTGCCCAAATACCGAATGTATTTGGCTGAACGACCATGATCCTTGGTGATGATCTTGTTGCAGGCGCAGTAGTAGCAAATCGTATTGCAGAACGGAATGTGAAAATACAGCGACAGCGGTCGCCCTTCCTCATCCGCACCACCCACCGTTCGCCGCCCTAACCACGAGCGATACGCCTGGGCATCAAAAGTGTCGACAAAGCGATCCGCCGTCGGATAGGAGGTATACCGCGGGCCATTGATGTCGAAACGACGGATGACCTGCGGATCGAAAACCAGTTCTTGAAAGTTATTCGACATCAAAACTCGCACATAAACTTCGGGACGACAAGGATACCGGAACATAACTGACTTTTCTTCTTTCCAGTTGATTCGCATCAATCCGATTTACACCCCCATTTCCCTACAATCTCGACCAGCTTAGTCGTCTATTCTAACTAAGTAATCATGCACACAAACGAGGAGGCACTGCCCATGAGCGGATCATTCACTACCACAGCAGCACGGAACATCTTCTACGGGGGAACCATGTTCTTTCTGTTGGTGTTTCTGGCACTAACGTTTCAAAACGAGCAAATTATCCCGAAGCGCGATAGACGGGAGATGCTCTCCAATCCGCAAATCGCAGCGGGCAAAAAAGTCTGGGAAACCAATAACTGCGTTGGCTGCCACACCCTACTCGGTGAAGGGGCCTACTTCGCTCCTGAACTCGGCAATGTCACCAAGCGTCTCGGTAGCAAGGAAGCCGTCATGGCGTTCATCAAGGCCCGTCCTGTTGAAGGCATTCCCGGTCGCCGTTCCATGCCGCAGTTCAACTTAACCGACCAGCAGTTGAACGATGTCGCCACCTTCTTGGACTATGTGTCGAAAATTGACACGGCCAAGTGGCCCCCCAACATCCAAGGCTAACCTAGGAGAAACCACATGCAATATAAATCTCAAGCGGTTGCCATGCCCTATTTCATAGCGGCCTTGGCACTGTTCGTTGCTCAAATTTTGTTCGGTCTCGTCATGGGCCTGCAATACGTCATGGGCGATTTTCTGTTCCCTGAAATTCCTTTCAACGTGGCCCGCATGGTGCATACCAATGCACTGATCGTCTGGTTGCTGATGGGATTCATGGGGGCGGCCTACTACATGATTCCAGAAGAAACCGAAACGGAATTGTTCAGCCCGAAACTGGCTCTGATCACGTTCTGGGTATTTTTGGTCGCCGCCGCCCTGACTGTGGCAGGCTACCTTTTGGTGCCTTATGCCACGCTCGCCCAAGTAACGGGTAACGATCTGCTACCCACTATGGGACGGGAGTTTTTAGAACAACCCACCATCACCAAGATCGGCATCGTGCTCGTCGCCCTATCTCTCCTCTTCAACCTCAGCATGACCATGTTGAAAGGCCGTAAGACAGCCATTGGCACAGTATTGTTGATCGGTCTTTGGGGTTTGGCGATCTTCTTCCTGTTCTCCTTTTACAACCCAGATAACATCGTCAAAGACAAGTTTTTCTGGTGGTGGACGGTGCATCTGTGGGTTGAAGGCGTGTGGGAATTGATCCTCGGTTCACTTCTGGCTTTCGTCCTCATCAAGATCACGGGAGTCGACCGCGAAGTCATCGAAAAATGGCTGTATGTCATCATCACCCTAACCCTCATCACCGGCATCATCGGTACGGGTCACCATTACTACTGGATCGGCACGCCGGAATACTGGCAAGTTTGGGGTTCGATCTTCTCCGCACTGGAGCCACTGCCCTTCTTCGCGCTAACGATCTTCGCCTTCAGCATGGTCAATCGTCGTCGTCGCGAACACCCCAACAAGGCGGCAACGCTGTGGGCACTGGGAACCGGCGTGATGGCCTTCATGGGCGCAGGTGTCTGGGGATTCTTGCATACACTGGCTCCTGTGAACTATTACACTCACGGCACGCAAATCACCGCTGCCCACGGTCACATGGCGTTCTATGGTGCTTATGTGATGGTGAACCTGACCATCATCTCCTACGCCATGCCGTTACTGCGCGGTCGCGCTGCCAACTGTGAAAAATCC
>JAUYFZ010000259.1 GCA_030689585.1 Rhodocyclaceae bacterium
CCGGTCGGAACACAGCTCTCCTCCCCCTTCAAGGGGGAGGCGGGGAGGGGGATGGGGGGAAGAATTCCGCGTAAAACCCCATCCCCACCCCAGCCCTCCCCTTGAAGGGGAGGGAGATTGACACCGACCTGAGTAGTTACCTTAGAAACAACAATCTTGTCGTTTCATTTACGGAAAGAACTGAAATTATCAGAATAATTTCTGCTCGAACAATGACACGTGAGGAGCGTAACGCATATGAACAATGAAGACACATTGAAACAAGAATATTCTGCTGACTTAATTAAATCTGGCGTGCGTGGGAAATATGCGAGTCGCTATCAAGAAGGTACGAATGTAGCTTTAATTGACGTTGATTTGCATAGGATTTTTCCAGATTCCGAGTCAGTTAATTGTGCGCTACGTAGATTTTCGGAAGAACATCGTATGGCATGTATTTAATAAAAGTAATCATCAATAACACTTCAAAATTTAATCACGTGAATTACGTTATAAGAGGTAAAAAATGAACGTTACAGGACTATTCCACGGAGCGCGACTGCTCAAGTTTGTGGACTATCCGGTTGCCGAGGTACTTGGCCCGGATGCTTCCAATGCAGAAATCCAGAGCCTCATCGAACGATGTGGCTCGGTTTTCATCAAGCCTATTTTCAAGGGCGGCGTGGGCAAGAAAGGCAAGGCGGGGCTTTTGGGTCGCGCCAAAGACTTAGGCGCGGCCATGAAGGAAAAAGAGCGGCTCTATTTTGCCGAGCATACGCACGGCAATACGAAGGCCAAGGCCGAAGGGGTCACCTTTGAAGGGGCCGTACCGGCCGACATCGAGGTCTATTTCTCCATTACGGACAGCACCGAATACCGTGCGCCGATGATTACCATCACGCATCACGGTGGCATGGATATTGAAGAACTGGCTTCTGACCAGATTGCCCGTGTGCCGTTTGATCCGCTTACCGGCCTCAAAGGTTTTGTGATCTCCAACGCGCTCAAAAGCATCGGCGCGCCTGCCGAGTTGATTAGTCCTCTGGTGCAGCACCTGCCGAAGCTGTGGGATTTGTATCACCAGTACGGCATGACCATGCTGGAACTGAACCCGATCCGCATGAAACCGGATGGCAAGGGGCGGCTCATTCCCGTGGCATGCGACTTTAAGTGTTCTTTCGACGGCGATGATGCCAACGTGGCCCGTCTGGGTCTGCCGGACGATCTGGATACCTCCAGCTATTCCAACTTTGAAATGGAAGTGAATAGCCTGCGCACCTATCAGGGACAGTCCGATGTCTTCGTCATCAACGAGCAGGGCAGCATTACCGCCATGACGTTCGGTGGTGGAGCGAACGCCTTGGTCACGGAATTGCTGGGTGATTCGGCGAGCATTTCGTCGGATTTCGGTGGCAATCCTCCCTACGCCAAGATGCACGACATCAGCCGCATCGTCTATAAATACTGGCTGAAACAGTCCAACGTATTATTCATCATTGGCGGAAAAGCCAACAACACCGACATCTTTGAAACTTTCCGCGCCATGGCCGATGCCTTGCGGGATTACTTCAATACCTACGGCCCAACGCCCATCTATGTGGTGATTGGACGCGGTGGCCCCAATCTCATTCGCGGCATGTCTTACATGAAAGACACGATGGACGCGCTCGGCGTGCCCTATCAAATGTTCGGATTTGATTCCGCCATGAGCGAGGTCGTCAACTATGCGCAAGCGGTTGACGAATGGATGAAAACGGGCGGACGCGAGATCGTCGCCAAGAAACTCGGCTGCTCAGTCGCCTGATAGAAGGAACCCATACCATGCACCCCCAAGGCCTCAAGGAATTTCCCCACTACTACGTGGGCATCAACTCACTGGCGGATTTCGCTACCAAAGCAGATCGCGTGTGCGTTCTCAACATTACCGGCGGAGAATCCCGTACCGTCACACCGGTCAGCCACATCTATTCTGGCGGTAACATCGTCTGTGGCACTGCCCCCGGGCGTTCCGGAACGGTCGTTAAAACGACGGCGGGGGACATCCCCGTTTTCGACAATATGGTCGAAGCCGTCAATGCCGGCATCAAGTTCAACGTGGTCGTGGTCTATCTGCCCCCTTCTGGCGTGCGCGATGGCGTGATCGAAGCGGTGCGAGCCAATCCCGATGTCAAGAAAATTGTCATCCTGACCGAAAAGGTGTCCGTGCGCGATGCCCGTATCATCCGTGCCATTGGTCAGATGAACGGTATCGATATTTTCGGGGCCAACTGCTTAGGAATTGCTGATGCGCACAACCATATCCGCATCGGCGGTGCGTTGGGCGGTAGTGCGCCGGAAGAGTCCCTGATTCCCGGTACCGTTGCGCTCTATTCCAACTCCGGTAACTTCACGACCACCATCGCCGTTTATCTCGCGACGGCGGGTTGGGGCACCACGGTATCGCTCTCTTCGGGCAAGGATATTTACATCCACTATGCCGCCCCCGAATGGAACCATGCCTTTAAGAACGATGACCGTTCCAAGGCGGCGGTTATGTACATCGAACCGGGCGGTTATTACGAGCGTGATCTCGTGTTTGATAAGCCTGTAGTTGCCTGCGTCGTGGGTCGTTGGAAAGCCAAGCTGACCAAAGCCTGTGGTCATGCCGGTGCGATTGCCGGTTCGGGTGACAATGCGCTGGCCAAGGAACAGTGGTTCATGGACAAGTTCGGTGTCGATGCCCTGTTCACGCCGGAAAATCCGGTCTGCTCCGAAAAAGGTGCGGTTGTTACCAACATCGCTCACATCCCTGCTGCTATGACAGCGGTGATGGCGAAGCGAGGCGTTGCGCCCGATTTTGCCCCAGTGGGCGATTTGTCCATGAAGTGCTGGTTCTCCAACGCACAGGGCATTGCACTGCCAGCGCATCTAAATCCGCCTGTGGTCAAGGCGATGGCTCCTTACGACGAACAGATTGCCGCCTTGGGCGAACAGGTAGGAGCCGTATTCCCGCGTCAAACCATGAAGGATGCTTCCGGGGCATCCATGATGGACCCCAAGAGCCAGGTCACGCGCATTCACGGTGTTTCCGTGCTGGAGGCTTCTACCCATACGTTTGAAGAAAATCTCGTCCAAAGTCTGGTTCGTGAATATCCCGATGCCAATGGGGCGGCTTTGGCCAATATTGCCTTGAATGCCTATGTCAATCAGGCAGGGAAAGTCGGTTTGGCTGCGGCAGATGTGTCCCGCGAGGCGGGCAATAGTCCCAATACCGCCCTGGCTGCTGCGGTGGCGATGGTAGGGCCGAAAGATGTCGAGGCTTCCCGCAAGGCCGCTGTCGCGCTCATGGAACTTTTCAAGAAGAGCGGCATGGAAGACCCTGCGGCTGCCTTTGACTTTTCAGCCCAACTGGCTGTAGCCGACCGCTCGATCTTCGTATCGAGCGGTGAATCCTGCCATCGTTGTAAAGCCATCATGGCTGCGTTTGAAGTGCGCAAAGTTAAATCTGTTTTCCTCGACTTCGTTCAAGCCTTGGCTGCCAAACACGGCGGGCGCGTGGGGAGTTCCGTTTTAATGGCTGCCATCACGACGCATCTCGCTTGGAAACCGTTGATGAAGAAGCGCATCAGTGCAACGACTATCAGCACGATGCCTTGGCATTTCCGTGTGTTTTCTACCTTGATCGGTTCTGCTGCCAGCAGCGCAAACCAGCTTGTCGGCAAGTTCTGCGGCGTGCCGGATGCCGAACTGATGGCAAGCTGGAGCTTTACGGAAACGGCGCATCTGGCGTTGTTGGGAATGCGACCGGATAAAGAAGCCCTCTATTCGTTCTCTGTGCTTTTGGGGCTGATCATCTCCAACGGCCCTGGCACCATTTCCGCTCAAGGGGCCAAGGGAGCGGTGTCTGCCGATGGACCGGAATCGCCGGAGCGGGTGCAGGTCAACAAGGGCTATATCGGATTTTTGACCCACACCGGCTACGCCCACGGCGGCAATGGTTTCGAAGCCATTGCCTTCCTGTTGGATCGCTTCCGTGCCTCTGGTTTGAAAGACCCCAGTTCAGAAAAACATGGTCTGGACTTGGTCGCCATGGCAACCACCTACGCCAAGGAATACAAGGGCTACAAGGCCAAAGCCAAGGCGGAGGGAAGCCTCTCCTACGACAAGATTCCCTGCGTCAATCATCCGATATTCAAGGACAAGGACATCAACTTCGACCCGCGTGAAGTATTCGTCGCCGATCTGTTCAAGAAGCGCGGAAACTACAATGTGTTCCACGATTTCTATCACCAGTTGGTGCAAGCCCTCTTCAAAACGGGCGTGAGCAAGAACATCTATTGCGTGAACGTCGATGCCGTCATCGCTGTCATCCTGTTGAAGATGCTGTGGCAGCCCTATGCCGAAGGCAAAATCAGCGATTCAACCTTAGAAGCCGCAGCCTTCACCACCTTCCTGTTCGGCCGCATGATCGGCTCCGCCGCCGAAATTGACGACCATACGAACCGCGGACGCAACATGGATACACGCACGGCAGCAAGTTTGTGTAGCTATGTTTCGTGATGATCGGATTGACTTAGTGATGCGCCAGTTTGACGTAATTGTTGAGAAAGATTCTGCTGGTTATTTTGTTGCTTCAGTTCCTGCGTTGGTGGGATGTCATACACAGGCAAAATCTCTTGATGAGCTTATGGACCGCACTAGAGAAGTGATAGAACTTTGTGTTGAGGTTCATGGTGCGGCATTTGAACCACTTGATTTTGTCGGAGTTCAACGGCTTTCGGTTGCCGTATGACATCCATGCAAAGTTTGACGGGCAAGGAGTTGTTGTTTATTTTGAAAAAGAGTAACTACTCAGGTCGGTGTCAATCTCCCTCCCCTTCAAGGGGAGGGCTGGGGTGGGGATGGGGTTTTACGCGGAATTCTTCCCCCCATCCCCCTCCCC
>JAUYFZ010000260.1 GCA_030689585.1 Rhodocyclaceae bacterium
AGAGCGCGCGCTTCGTGTCCGAGCATCAGAAGAATGCTGCTGACGAACTCTTCATCCACGGCGTGGAAAAGACCGATGACACCGGATGCCTGGCGCGCATGAACCTCGCCATTCACGGACTCGAAGGCGACATCCGCCACGGCGGCCACATCAACAGCTATTACGACGACCCGCACGAAGCCGTCGGCAAATTCGACTTCGTCCTCGCCAATCCGCCGTTCAACGTCAACGCCGTGGACAAAGACAGGCTGGCCTCGGATGTCGGCGCAGGCCGCCGCTACCCCTTCGGCCTGCCGCGCACCGACAACGCCAACATGCTGTGGATACAACTGTTCTATTCCAGCCTCAACGCCACCGGCCGCGCCGGTTTCGTCATGGCCAACTCCGCCTCTGACGCGCGCAGCAGCGAACAGGAAATCCGCAAGCAGTTGATCGAAGCCCGCGCCGTGGACGTGATGGTCGCCGTCGGCCCCAACATGTTTTACACCGTCACGCTGCCTTGCACGCTGTGGTTCCTCGACAAGGGCAAGCAGGGCACGCCGCGCGCCGACACCATCCTCTTCATCGACGCCCGCCACATCTACCGCCAGATCGACCGCGCACACCGCGATTGGACAACAGCGCAGATCGGCTTCATCGCCAATATCGTGCGCCTGTATCGCGGCGAAGCGCCGGACACCACCTTGGGCGGCGCAGAAGCCGCAACCAAACTCGCCGAACTCTTTACCCCCTCTCCCCTCGCGGGAGAGGGTTGGGGAGAGGGGGTATCCGTTCGTCCTGAGCTTGTCGAAGGGCTTCACCAAGCCGCCGAAGCCGCCGCCCCCTACCGCATCCTCAGCTACCGCGACATCCCCGGCCTGTGCAAAGCAGCCACCCTCGCGGAAATTGAAGCCCAAGGCTGGAGCCTCAACCCTGGTCGCTATGTCGGCGTCGCCCCCGGCGAAGAAGTCAGCGACGAAGACTTCAAGGAAAAGCTGGAAACACTCAACGAGGAACTGGAAGTGCTGAATGCCCAGGCGCGCGAATTGGAGCAAACCGTCGCCCAGAATGTGGCTGAGATTCTGGAGGCGTGAGGATGCACTGCTGGCCACATTCCCAACTTGACGAGCTGTGTGAGGTCACCTCAAGTAAGCGCATATACGCGAAAGAGCTTTGCGCTACCGGCGTCCCGTTCTACAGAAGCAAGGAGATCATTGAAAAACTGAATGGCCAGGAGACACACTCGAATCCATTGTTCATTTCTGAAGAGAGATACCAAGAGATCCTTCGATTATCTGGCGTCCCAATCGAAGGGGACCTACTGCTAACATCTAGGGGAACTTTAGGAATCCCATACATCGTTACCAAGTCTGACCGTTTTCATTTCGCCGATGGCAACCTGACTTGGTTCCGACGCTTCAGGGGGTTGGACAGCACTTACCTAAATTTTTTTTTGGTATCCCCATTAGGCAAGGCTGAACTTGCACGATGCGTTATTGGTTCATCGCAACTTGCATACACAATCGCTGCGCTCAAGAAGATTGCTATCCCTCTCCCCCCAATTGCCGTGCAGCAGCGGATCGCAAGCATCCTCTCGTCCTACGACGATCTGATCGAAAACAACCAACGGCGCATCCGCATACTGGAAGACATGGCGCGCAGCCTCTACCGCGAATGGTTCGTCCACTTCCGCTACCCCGGCCACGAATCTGTCCCGCTTATCGTTTCACCATTTGGGCCGATTCCAAAGGGATGGGAGACAATTCCGTTCCAGACACTGTTGGCTTCGATGACCGGCGGTGATTGGGGCTCAGACCAGCCAACAGAAAAAGAATCTGCCGAAGTTAGCATCGTTCGCGGGACGGACTTCAAAGAAATCGCCTATGGGGGTGAGATTCGTGCGCCTGTCCGTTTCATCAAACCAACAAGCCTGAAATCGAGAGGAATCCGACTTGGAGACGTGATTGTCGAAAATTCGATCAACGCAAAAAGTCGGTGTATTGGAACGACATTGCTAGTGGATAACAAAGCGCTCGCACGAATCGGTCGCGAAGCAGTCGCAGCGAGCTTTTGTAAAGTCTTTCGACTGCATGACCCAAGGCTCTCACCACTCGTGCATCTCCACTTTCGCCGCCTGCGCGAAGATGCACAAATGGAGTACTACCAAAATGTTGCAGCAAACGGCATCGGCAACTTTCAAGCTCAGAAATTTGCGAAGGAAGAGCATTTGATTCTCCCGACAGACGAGTTGCTCCGCTCCAAATTGATTGAGAGAATTACCGTGATGTTCAAGAATATTGGTGTTCTCTCTTCTCAATTATCCAACCTCCGCCGCACCCGCGACCTGCTGCTACCGCGCCTGCTGTCGGGACAGGTGGCGTTGTCTACTGACACTCCGCCCACAACGGCATAGAATGCCCGCAAACACTAACGCTTCCTGATTATCATGAACCCGATCAACGAACTACGCTTTGCCGTGAGCGACCGCACCAGTGATGTGGAAATTGAGCCTACGCAGGTTCAAGTCTCTGTGGAAGAGGGATCTCCGACTTCCGAGGCGCATCAGCCGAGCTATGACGAGGATGAGTTCAAGCTCATGGTCGAGCGGGGTACGCAGGCCTGGGCGGATGTGGCGGATTCAGCGGCTTGGGTGGAAACGCTGCGGGGAGGCAAGGGATGATGGCTGCCGTGTTGCCGGATATCCGTTTCCTGATTTCACTGAGCCGGATGCAAGGCTGGCTTTATCTATGGCAAAAACGTACCATATTCACAACCTGTTGATTTCTTTAATGTTCTTATTTCAGTTGAAAACGTCCAAATGAAAAATTGGCTGAATCGTGCTCTTGCTTTGCTGTTGGGAAGCCTTGAGTCACCTCGACACGAGCTGAATGAGTTGGATTGGAAAGCAGCCCTGTCTTCTGACAAGAAACGCTTGGCAGAACATTTATCTGCCTTGTCCAACTACCCCGGCGGCGGGTTTTTGGTCTATGGCGTGGATAATTCTGGCGCCCCCATCGGTATTGCTGATGCTGAAATCGAAGTGATCATCAACCAATTGGCGAACCTGGGAAGAAGCGCTGTCGAACCGCCATTGGCCTTGGATCATGCGGTAGAAAATTATGGGGACGCCCGCCTGCTTTTTGTTCATGTGCCTGAGTCACCAGTCAAACCCGTGCACATACGGGGTAAGGGATTGGAGCACGCGTTTATCCGCTCAGGAGGCACAACGCGGTCGGCTTCTCGACAAGAAATTGGCACTCTTATGCTGCATAGTAGAACACCCCGCTGGGAGGAACTTCGGGCTTCAGTACTGCTGGATGAAGATACCCTGCTTGAAAAGCTTTCTGTTAATCCAATTCTTACCATGCTGGAGCGACCCGCACCTTCTTCTCGGGAAGACATGCTGGCTTGGATGGTGGCAGAAGGTTTTATTACCCGTGAACCGGCAAACGGTGGCTACATTACGAACCTTGGAGCCATCGCTGCGGCTCGAAAGTTGAGTGATTTTCCAGACATCAGTCGCAAAGCTGTCAGGGTGATTGTTTATAACGGCAACAACGAAGCCAACATGAAACTGGAGCAAGAGGGCACAAAAGGTTACGCCATCAGTTTTCAAGGGTTGCTGCAATTCGTGATGTCACAGTTGCCACAAAGTGAAATCATTCAACAGGCCTTGCGTGTAAAACGCACTGTCTATCCAGAAACCGCTTTACGCGAAATTATTGCAAACGCGCTAATACATCAGGATTTTTCTGTTACTGGCACGGGCCCGCTAATTGAGATATTCGATGATCGGATTGAAATATCAAACCCCGGTGGGTTACTCCCCTCCAAACAACTCGACCGATTGATAGGAACGCAACCAGAATCGCGTAATGAGCAATTGGCGCGCGCGTTTCGTCGATTCAGAATCTGCGAGGAGCAGGGGTCTGGCCTATTGAAGGCTGGTTTAGAAGTGGAGCTGTATGGACTCCCCCCAATAAAGTTCGAAGCGGGGTCCAACTATTTCAAAATTACATTGCTTTCACCGAGAACATTTGCGCAAATGTCTCCGAGGGAGCGGATGGATGCTTGTTATCAGCATGCAGTGCTTAAATATTTGTCTGGTGGTGCAATGACAAATAAGTCATTGCGTGAACGCCTCAAAATGCCCGAAAAACAACGTTCAATGGTTTCTGCTCTGATACAAGAGGCGCTTGACGGCAACCTCATTAAAGCAGCAGATCCGGAAAATAAATCCAGGAAGTTTTCCGAATACGTGCCAATTTGGGCATAAATTATCTTTGATACCATGAGCCCCCATACATACACCGAAGACCAACTCGTGGAGCAGCCCGCCATCCAGCTTTTCGCCGAGTTGAGATGGGAAACGCTGTCAGCTTCGGAAGAGGTGTTGGGTGCTGCTTCCCCCTCTCCCCAGCCCTCCCCCGCGAGGGGGGAGGGAGTTTGTTTGGGGCGCGAGACCAAATCCGAGGTGGTGCTGGCAGTGCGCTTGCGCGATGCGCTGGCTCGACTGAATCCATCCCTGCCGCCCGAAGCAATTGCCGCCGCCGTGGATGAATTGTCGCGCGACCGGTCGGCGATGACGCCTGCCGCTGCGAACCGCGAGTTGTGGGCATTGATGCGTGACGGGGTGAAGGGGTCCGTGCCTGATCTGGTGAAAGGCGGGCAGAAAACCGAGCGGGTGCGGGTGGTGGATTGGGAAAATCC
>JAUYFZ010000262.1 GCA_030689585.1 Rhodocyclaceae bacterium
CCCATCCCCACCCTAACCCTCCCCTTGAAGGGGAGGGGATTGGCTTGGTTCGCATTGCATTGATTCATATGGCTATTTTTACTTGTGGGTAATGGAATGAGTTTAAAGGCTCTATGCGGTTTATAGCGGGGGAATACATCAATTCACTTCTCATGGATAATCTAAGATGATCAATATCACCCTCAACGGGCTTTCGGTGGAAGTTTCTGCAGATTTAACGATTCGTGAAGTTGCCGAATCTCATGGAATACACATTCCCACGTTCTGCCATGACAATCGCTTGAAACCCTTCGCCTCCTGTTTTCTGTGTGTCGTGGAAGTGGAAAAGGCGCGGACTCTGTTACCCGCGTGCAGCACACGCGTCGCTTCTGGCATGGTGATTCATACCGATAGCGAACGGGTGATCAAAAGCCGCAAGATAGGACTGGATCTTATTCTGTCCGACCATGCGGGCGATTGCATCGCGCCGTGTGAAGCTATCTGCCCAGCCAACATCGACATTCAAGGCTACATTGCCCATATCGCCAACGGACAGTTTGAAGCCGCGGTGCGTTTGATTAAAGAACGTAATCCTCTGCCGGTGGTGTGCGGACGCATTTGTCCTCATCCGTGTGAGTCGGAATGTCGCCGCACTTTGGTGGATGGTGAAGCAGTGGCGATCAATCCGCTGAAACGCTTTTCTTCAGAATATGAACTCGCCAATGGTCCTTTTGTTATTCCAGCCGGTGCAGAAACAGGCAAGCGCGTGGCGATTGTGGGCGGAGGTCCGGCAGGGCTTTCAGCCGCTTCTTTCTTGCGACGCATGGGACATGCCGTAGAAATATTTGAAGCATTGCCGCATCTGGGCGGCATGGCACGTTACGGCATCCCGCGCTTCCGTCTGCCTTGGGAATTGATGGATCGTGAAATTCAATCCATCCTCGACATGGGGGTGACGGTTCACCATAACCAGCGATTAGGCACGGACTTCACCATCGCCAGTTTGAAAGAACAAGGTTTTGGCGCAGTGCTGTTGGCCATTGGTGCGCATAAAGCGAAACCGATGCGCATTGCGAATGAAACAGTCCCAGGCGTGATAGGCGGTGTGGATTTTCTGCGGCAGGTCGTGCTGGGTGAAATTACAGAGATAGGTCGACGGGTTGCTGTCATCGGCGGCGGAGATACCGCCATGGATTGCGCCCGAGTGGCGCGTCGCCTTGGTAATAAAGGGGCAGAGGTAACACTGCTTTATCGCCGTAGCCAAGCAGAAATGCCGGCGTTACCTGCCGAGCAGCACGAAACCATCGAGGAAGGTGTGGAGATACGGTTTCTCACGGCTCCGCTGGAAGTTGTGCTGGATGATGCCGGGCACGCCCGTGCATTGAAGGTCATCACCATGGCTTTGGGCGAACCCGATGCCTCAGGCCGTCGCAGCCCTGTGCCGGTGGCCGGTAGCGAAGAAGACCTGCCCTTTGATCTCATCATCGCCGCCATCGGTCAAGACCCGGATATGTCCTGTCTTGCGCAGGAAACCAGCAAGCCGGATGTTACAAAATGGAGCACCTTTATTCATGATGCCAAGACCCATGTCACCTCGATGGAGGGCGTATTTGCGGCGGGGGATTGCGCGTTTGGACCGGACATTCTGATTCGCGCCATCGGTGAGGGCCGACGCGCTGCCTTGGCGATTGATTTGCATCTCAACGGCGCACAGATCAAGTTACAAGAAGAATATGCCATCTCGCGGGGTTGGCTGGCTGAATTGGAAGCGGCGGATTACTCCCCGCGTTTCATTCATAAAAAGCGGGCACTGGAAACCACTTTCCCGCCGGATGCGCGCTTGAAAGCGGACGGTTGGGGGGAGATCAATCGTGGCCTAGACGAAGCGCAGGCCATGGCGGAATCCACCCGTTGTATCGAGTGCGGTTGTAATGCACGGTTTGATTGCGATTTGCGCGATTACGCAACGGAATACGGCGCAACTGAAAAACGTCTGGCGGGCGCACATCGTAAATGTGCCGAGGACACGCGTCATCCCTTCATCCGAATTGAAGCCGACAAATGCATCACCTGCGGTGCCTGCGTGCGTATTTGTTCGGAGGTGCGTGAAATCAACGCGCTGGCCTTCGTTCATCGTGGCTTTAGCACCCGCATCGGCCCGAACTTTGGCGATGGACTGGCCCAAACGGGTTGCGATGCGTGCGGTATGTGCATCGACGTGTGTCCTACCGGTGCGATGTCTGCCAACACCGGCAAAGAAACCGGCCCTTGGATTTCCGTTCCTATCATCAGCACCTGCACGGCGTGTAGCCGAGGTTGCGCCCTGACGATTCATACGGCAGGGAATCGTGTGGTTAAAGTGACTAGTGTCGCTGACGATCCTGTTAACGGTGCTTGTATCTGTGCTGAAGGAAGATTTAGTTATCAACTGTTCAACGGGCAAGCCATTCCTAATCAAACTGCCGCCATTGCGAAAGCCAGGTCTTTGATCGCGACCGCACAAGCGATTGTTGTTTCACCTTGGTTACCCGTGGAAGACCTCTACGCCGCTGTTTGTCTAAGCCGTGAATTGAAAAGTGAGATTGTTTATCTTGCAACTTCCATCACCCCAGCATTAACCCCCCTCTCCCCTTGCGGGAGAGGGGCAGGGGGAGAGGGGGGGGGCGGGGTTGCAAACAATGGCAAACTCATCGGTGAAGTCAACGCTGCCTTATTGCATCGTTTGGGTGTCAAGCCTGTTTCAATACTGCCAAAGGTGGATTGTTTGATTGCTGTCGGGGCTTTTATCACTTCAGAACAGGTAGAAGGTGCTCAAGTCATTTCCTCAGTGATCTCCTCAGTGATTTCCATTGGGCGTTATGACATCGGCATCCCCTCAACGGTGCAGATCATCGCTGCCGATCCGCTGGAAACGCGAGGGGTGTTTCTCAATGGCGAGGGTGACTTGGGCATTATGCGGTCCGAGGCGATTCATCAGAATCATAAAAACGCGATGCGTGATGTCTTGACGACCCTGTCTACCGAGGGACACCGTGACTTGGCAACCTTACGTAACGCCTTGGCGAACGAAGTGCCCGAACTGGCAGTGCTCAATCGCTTACCCTTACTTTTACCTAATGGCCGTTTGGTGAAAATTGCACTACCCGTAGAAATAGTGACAGCCGCCCAGGATGCCCGTCACGTGGCTTTTGAAAAGTAACAACAGGAGAATTCCCATGAGTAATACGGCTATCCCCACCACCGCACCACCCACGCCCACCCTCGGCGAAGCCTTCCAATACTGGCTGAAACTCGGTTTCATCAGCTTCGGTGGCCCTGCCGGACAGATTGCGATGATGCATCAGGAATTAGTCGAACGTCGCCGCTGGATTTCGGAGCATCGCTACCTTCATGCGCTGAATTACTGCATGTTGCTACCGGGACCAGAGGCCATTCAACTGGCGATTTATATCAGTTGGCTGATGCATGGCATCAAAGGCGCGATCATGGCGGGTGTATTGTTTTTTTTACCGGCTTTCGTGTTGCTATCAGTGCTTGCCGGTGTTTACCTGACCTGGGGCGATGTGCCCCAAGTGATGGGGATCTTTTATGCTATTAAGCCGGCCGTTGTGGCGGTGGTGCTGTTCGCCGCGTGGCGCATCGGCTCCAAGGTGATCAAGAACGAGATACTAGGGGGTATCGCCGCACTCGCCTTTGTGGGCATTTTCTTCTTCAAGATTGACTTTCCATGGATTGTTCTAGCGGCTGCCATTTTGGGTGCCATCGGCGGCAGGCTGATACCTGCCAAATTCAAAACCGGTGGTGGGCATGGTGCGTCCAATAAGGCGTATGGTCAGGCGATCATCGACGACGATTCGCCGCCTCCAGCACATGCCCTGTTTTCTTGGAGCAAACTCGTTGTCACTACGGTCATCTTCTTCGTGATCGGCGCGGTTTCACTGCTGTTGCTAGGGGTTGGCAGCGATCTTTATAACATGGGCGAGTTCTTTACAAAGGCCGCCTTCCTGACCATCGGCGGTGCGTACGCGGTGCTACCTTACGTCTATCAGGGGGCGGTGGAACATTTTCACTGGTTGACAGGGCCGCAGATGATGGACGGTTTAGCTCTGGGCGAAACCACACCGGGACCGCTGATCATGATTGTTACCTGGGTGGGTTATATGGGCGGTGTGTCCAAAGCGGTGCTCAGTGATCCGGTTGCAGCAGGCATTGCCGGTGCGGCAGTGGCGACTTTCTTCACCTTTCTGCCCAGCTTCTTTTTTATCATCGCTGGCGGACCAATGATTGAGGCAACACGAGGCGAGTTGAAATTTACCGCACCACTCACCGCCATTACCGCCGCTGTGGTCGGCGTGATTCTCAACCTTGCAGTCTTTTTTGCTTGGCACACCTTCTGGCCTAAAGCCACCGAAGCCGCTCCCTTCGACGGGCCATTCGAGTGGTTGCCTGTCGTCATCGCCATGGCTGCTTTTCTTGCCTTGTGGAAGTACAAGCAGGACATCATGAAGGTGATTGGTGTTTGTGCGTTGTTGGGGCTGGGGTTGGGCTGCAATTAATGGAGTTTTTTTAGCGAGGTTTATCCGCCGCCGCGAACTTGGCGGTTCTTGCAGGCTTGGGCAGGGCGGCGGATAAACGCTATTCGGCTCTATACGGTTTGTAGTGGGTAATCGAAGCGGTTGTTGCGGCCTCCCTCCCCTTCAAGTGGAGGGCAGTACCAATCTCCCTCCCCTTCAAGGGGAGGGCAGTACCAATCTCCCTCCCCTTCAAGGGGAGGGCAGCACCAATCTCCCTCCCCTTCAAGGGGAGGGCTGGGGAGGGGATGGGGTAAAAATGAAGGGACAAACAAGTCTCGTAATTATCGGGCGGCATATCCAGCAGAAGCTGCGAAATAACATGACTGATGCCG
>JAUYFZ010000268.1 GCA_030689585.1 Rhodocyclaceae bacterium
ACCATCAGCTTGTCCGCCACAGGGTCTAGGAAAGCACCGAAAGAAGAAGTTTGTCCCAGCTTTCTGGCCAGCCATCCATCGAACCAATCCGTAATGGCGGCCACCGTAAAGGCCACCGTTGCGATAAGATTTTGCTCATGGACGGGCAATGGCATATAAAACACGCCAATAACAATCGGGATCAGGACAATACGTGCCCAAGTCAATAAGTTTGGAATGGTGAGCGGCATAGGTTGTTAGTGTAATTGGCGATAAATTTCTGATGCTAGATTTCGTCCGACCCCTTTGACACGCTCCATATCTTCTGCCGTCGCTGCGAGTACGCCCTCCAAGCCACCAAAATAGGCCAGGAGGCTTTTTCGTTTTGCAGGCCCAATACCGACCACCTCTTCCAATTTGGATCGCCCACGCGGTTTGGCGCGCCGTGCACGATGACCGGCGACGGCAAACCGATGCGCTTCGTCTCGTATTTCCTGAATCAAGTGAAAACCTGCACTATCTTTCTCCAATTGTAGCGGCTTCTGGCGACCGTGAACAAGCAGTGTTTCCCTCCCCGGCTTTCTATCCTCTCCCTTTGCAATGCCAATAGTGACCCAATGCTCAAGATGAAGCTCGTGGAGTGCCTGACGCGCACTTGCTTGTTGACCACTTCCTCCGTCGATGAGAATCAGGTCAGGTGCCTGACCTTCTCCGGCCACCACCTTTCCATAACGACGTAGCAACACTTGACGCATCGCCGCGCAATCGTCACCCGGCGCGATCCCCACAATATTGAAATGCCGGTAATCGCTTCTCTTCATGGCCCCCTCGACGCATACCACGCAGGAAGCCACCGTGCCTTCTCCCATCGTATGGCTGATGTCAAAGCATTCGATGCGTCGAGGGTGATCCGAAAGACCCAGCACGTCGCGCAATGCTTCCAGTCGGGCCGTGGCCTGCATTCGATGGTGACGACGCGAGGTAAGGGCCAGTTCGGCATTTTGTTCGGCCATGGCAATCCATGCCCGTTCCTTTTCATTGCAGGGCGAACCGGTAATGACTCTGGACGGTCGAACATGCACCCCATAGTGTTGTTCTACAAAAGCATCCAATCCTTCCGCCGCCGTGGCTTCTGTTTCACCGGACTGAGGAAAAAAAGCCCGATCTCCCAAATGCAGTCCACCACGCACCATCGCCAGGTTGACGCACATCTCTCCATAGGCAAGGACGCACACGATAATATCGGTGTCTTCTTCGTGGGCAACACTCATATATTGCCGGTGCAAAATGGCCTGCAAGGCCCGCACCTGATCGCGCAATACAGCAGCCCGTTCGAAGTGCAAAGACTCGGAGGCGGCTTGCATTTCGTTGGTCAGTCGTTCGATGATTTCATCATGACGGCCCCGCAGAAAAAGTTCTGCCAACCGCACATCCTGTGCATAAATCTCCGCCGAAACACTCCCGACACAAGGAGCCTTGCATCGTTTGATCTGATGCATCAAACAGGGTCTGGAACGATGGGCAAACACGGAGCTTTCACAGGTGCGCAGTAAAAACGCCTTCTGGATCCTCTGAATTCCCTCCCGCACCGCCGCAGCATTCGGAAAAGGGCCGAAATAACGAGCTGTCTTTTCAAAAGCTCCGCGATGAAACGTAAGGCGCGGGAACGCATCACCCGACAAGGCAATATAAGGATAAGACTTGTCATCGCGGAAAAGAATGTTGTATTTCGGTGCGAGTTTCTTAATCAGCGTGTTTTCAAGCAACAACGCCTCTGTTTCAGAACGTGTCGCCGTAATATCCACATTCGCCACTTGCTGCAACATCAAGGTAATGCGGGGGCTGTGACCGGTGGTTCTGAAATAGGACGAAACGCGCTTTTTCAGGTTCTTGGCCTTCCCCACATAGAGCACCCGCTCTTTATCATCCAGCATCCGATAGACACCGGGAGACTCCGTCAAAGTAGCAAGAAAGGCACTGGCGTTCCACATTCGGCTAGGATAACTCGCATGGTCACAAAATCCACTCCTGTCATATAAATTCGCATGGTCGCAAAGCCCACCCTGTCACATGAAATCCGTTAATGCGATTAAACGCCCGCCCCCCTTCGCCCCCCTCTCGGGGGGTTCTTATCTGCTCGCTGCGCTCGATTGTTACGGGGTGCTCCGAACTAGTTTTTTTAGGTTATCTGGTTATTTCACGTTAATCCTATGACTCTCTCCTGTGATCTCTTCTGCACCGTTATCGACAACCTAGGCGATGCCGGTGTGACATGGCGACTTGCTCGGCAACTGGCGACCGAACAGGGTTGGCGTGTGCGGTTGTGGATTGATGATCCAGCTCCCTTAAACCTGCTCGCCCCCGATCACGCGACTGGGCCAGTGGACATTCACCGCTGGACAACCCCCTTTCCCATCGTGATCCCCGCCGATATCGTCATTGAAGCTTTCGCCTGCGAACTACCGGCGAATTACGTGACGGCCATGGCCATCCGCCCCCGTCCGCCCGTTTGGATCAATCTGGAATATCTATCTGCCGAAGACTGGGTAGTCGGTTGTCACGGGCTGGCCTCACCTCACCCCACGCTACCGCTCGTCAAGTACTTTTTCTTTCCAGGCTTTGTGCCCGGGACAGGCGGGCTGATTCTGGAATCAAAGGCCGATTTTGGTTTATATGTTCCCAATGCGACGCTAACTATTTCATTGTTCTGTTACGACAACCCTGCCCTCCCCCGCCTGCTCGATACCTGGGCCAACGGAGATGAACCCGTGCAGTGTTTCGTGGCAGAAGGCTTGCCACGTCGCCAAGTCACGCTGGGGCAACACGGCGCACTCACCCTCACCGCCCTCCCCTTCCTGCCTCAGCCAGACTACGACCGATTGCTAGGACGTTGCGATCTCAATTTCGTGCGCGGCGAAGATTCTTTCGTGCGTGCGCAGTGGGCACAACGTCCTTTCGTTTGGCAACCTTATCCACAAAAAGATCACACACACCACATCAAATTGGATGCTTTTCTATCGCGTTACCACAACGAATCAATACGGCCATTCTGGCAAGCCTGGAACGGCAAAGGGGATGTAGGAAAAGCTTGGCCTGATTTCCGTGCCCAGCTTCCCTTACTCACCACTCATGCAGAAAAATGGGCACAAACCCTCTCAAAACAGGGCGATTTAGCCACTCATTTAGCAAGATTCTGTCTTGCACGGCTATAATGCTCGGCTTTCCACGCTAGACATTCGCACATCCGCTATGAAAACCGCTCAAGAACTCCGCTCCGGTAACGTCATCATGATCGGCAACGACCCTCTG
>JAUYFZ010000270.1 GCA_030689585.1 Rhodocyclaceae bacterium
GAACCAGATAGTCGGCCTTGTACGCCTTGTTATCGATCATCCAGCGGATCATCCCGATCAGCAGGAAGGCATCAGAGGCAGGTTTCAACGGAATCCACTCACCCTTGCCGGATTGCAGTGCCTTCGCGGCAGCGGGGGAAAGCCAGGGATCGACGACGATATGCCGGAATTCCTTGGCATCTGGTCCCATGCGCTTGGCAAACTTTTGCAGATACCGTGCGCGGGTTTGACCGGGATAATCGGCGTGGGTGATGTTGGAGCCGACACTGATGAGCAGCGTGCAGTATTCGTAATCGGCATAGGCCCCGATCTCATAAGGCGGCACGTTCATCACATGTTCGACGACGTTGTAGAAGGTACCCGCACAGCGGTCGCAATGGTTCAGCATGTTTTGCGAACCGCAGGATTCCTTGACAAAACGCGGCGTGAGGGGGGATTGCTCGTTACGCCCGTGCGCCCAGACGAACTGGTTCAACTTGGAACCCCAGCCTTCGGGCGGTGCTTCGTCCATGAAGTCAGAATCTTCGGGACCCATAGGACCGGTGTTATTCAGAATGGATTTCAAGCCTTCGACGTTGCGGGTTTCTTCTCCCTTCACCTCCTTGAAGAGCAGGCCGCCTTCGCAGATTTCCGTCATCGCCTGTTCCCATGAAACGGTTTTCCATTTGCCAGAACCGCGTGGACCGACCCGCTTTAACGGATGCTTCAAGCGATTGGGGTTGTAAAGGGCTGCAATACCGGCCTGACCCTTGGCACATAGTGTCCCCACATCCTTGCCGCCCAAGCCGCCGTCAAGATCGCTCTCTTCGACGATGTCGCCCTTGGCGATGTAGTCGTAGGTATTTGGGTGATAGGGGTTGCCGTCCAATTTGACCAGCTCACCATTGATGACCGTGCCCTGGATGCCACAACCGCCGTGGCACATCAGACAAACACTACGCACGATCTTGGCATCGGCCCCCACCCTATCTGGCTTTGATCCGGTCTTGCCGACCTGGGCCAGCCATTCCTGCGCTGCTACTGGCTGGACCTGCGTCATCACCGCAACGCCCCCGGAGACTTTGAGAAAGTCGCGCCGGGTAATTTGATTCTCAAGCAGTTTCATACCGTATTCCTCCCGAGAAGTTAATAAGCACCCTCGTGCCCTAAATTGATCGGGCATGTCACTTGCAGATGGCTCGATATCCCTATTGCACAAATCGGGCCAGCCCTGTAAAACACAGGAATGCGGAGTTACTTCGAGCAGGGAGGTTGCGATGAAAACAGGCGGTAGGGCGGCACTTGTTACGGTTTTGTAACCGAATTCGGAGTGGAGTAGATTTCTGGTTACGAAGAAGTAACCAAAATCAAGACTGAGGTGAATGGGGTGATACTGTTTCGTAACGGATGGAACAGATTCAACAGTAACGTGAAAATGCATGTTGCTTAACAGCTTTGGATTGACTCGTAGCGGTCACGTTTAATCTTAGGCGTTTAATAACTTGATATTTTGCATCTTTGGTTCATAATTGCGATCTATTTATAGATATTGAGGTGAATTCAATGCTGATCGAGTTCCGCGTCAAGAACTTCCGCAGTCTGCGCGATGAGCAGGTGCTTAGTCTTGTTGCGTCCAAGGATAAGACACTGCACGACACACACACGCAAGCGACTGGCAGCAGTGCCGCACCCGCCCTAGTGCGCAGTGCGGTGATCTATGGTGCAAACGCGAGCGGTAAGTCCAATTTCATCAAGGCACTGCAATACATGCGCGGTGTAGTGATCGAGTCGGCGACGGTGATCCAACCTGGTCAGACCTTTGCAGTGCAGCCCTTCCGACTCGATGCCGATTCCGTCAGTCAGCCCAGTGAGTTCGAGGTCACGTTCCTGCTCGATGGCGTGCGCTACCAGTATGGCTTTGCCATGACAGCACAGCGCATCGTCAGCGAGCACTTGCTGGTTTACAAGGCATTCAAGCCACAGCGTTGGTTCACGCGTCGCTTTGCCCCAGACATCGGCAAAGATGTCTACGACTTCGGTCATGGACTAAAAGGTCCCAAGAACCTGTGGGAAGGTGCCACTCGCCCGAATGCACTCTTCTTGTCGATGGCTGTGCAATTGAATAGCGAAGCCTTGCGCCCAGCGTTCGACTGGTTCGTGAATCGACTAATCATCTTCAACGAGCAAGCCCAACTCACTCCGCAGGCGTCCATTCAGATGCTCAAGCAGACTGACGGTCGCAAGGATATTTGCAACTTCCTCTCTGCCGCCGACATCAGCATCGCCGACATCGATGTGGAAACGCGCAAAGTCCCTGGGCAGTCTGTTCACTTTGACTTGGTGGCCGGCAAAACCGAAGTGCGGTCAGAGGAAATGGAAGAGCACAAGCTGCGCTTCCATCATGTCACCGAACAGGGCAAAGCCGTGTTTGATTTAATGGACGAGTCCAATGGCACGCGCAATCTACTGTTTCTTGCAGGACCAGTGTTGAACATCCTCAGCAAAGGGTTGACGCTGGTCATCGACGAACTCGACACCAGTTTGCACACGTTGTTGGTGCGCGAACTGGTGCGACTGTTCCACCGACCTGAGATCAACACCGGTGGTGCGCAACTAATCTTTACTACTCACGACACATCGCTGTTGGAT
>JAUYFZ010000273.1 GCA_030689585.1 Rhodocyclaceae bacterium
TTTACTTCGTCAGGCAACCATAGACGCACTGGGCAATGAATGTTTTGATCAAACAAAACATAGTGTAACGCTCTGAGAATGAGGTGTTTCTGGGGAATATAGGGGTTTTCTGCCAAGCACTAGTTATGTGTTTCTTTCGCAAGAGCTTGCGTTCGCTCATCCACCTCACTTGCTAACAACGCAGAATCTACAATCTGTCCGTCAAGTCCAGTAGTTGATGCACCGCCACTAACGGAAATGTTGACGTAGGCCAGTTCAGGATTGCTATCGTCTGCATTATATGCAGGCAATGAATAGCTATAATCGCTACTAGAATACGAATAACCTGGACTACTATTTCTCATTTCAGATGAATTTATCTGAATATTTTTCGCTCGGACAGCGTGGTTGTGGAATTCGATAAAATCCCCACCGTTGCTTCCATACTTTGAATTCAAAATAACTTTCCCGGTCAGCGCATCAAGAGTGTAGAAATCTGAACCAGATGGTCCTATCGTGATCCATGTCGCAGGTCGATCAATTGTTCTAATGGTTATATCTCCGCCAATAGATTCGATAGCGCGTCCTTCGAGAATGGTATCCCAAGCTCGCACGTCAACATTTCCGCCATTTGTGGAAATAACAAATGACGATCCACCTATATTGCGAATCTGGACAATTCCCCCGTTAGTATTATCCGTATCGGAATCAATGACAACATTGAGTTTGCCGTTTGTAGAACGAATTGTTTTCCCGTTATTCATATAAACAGATGAATTCGCAAGTAAACTAAGCGTGGCATCTCCACCAGAACTTTTTTGTATGCTATCGTCAAGAAAAATTTCGCCTTTTCCTGAAGATGTATTGGTGCGCAAAGTTACATTTGTACCACTATTCAATATGTCAGCAATTGCAGCAGATGAGATATTTGAATCATTCGATGCAGTAAAATCGTAAAGACTGCCAGATGATTGTGCCGCAGCAGCCGTAACAATATGAATTGAAGATGGATCAAACAGTACCGTTCCAGATTTTCCATTAAAAGCATTTGCTTTCACATTTAATCCAGAAATATTTAATGTATTCCCACCAGACACTTCAACAAAACCCCCATCACCCGCATTCTTTCCTCCCCTTGCCGAAATCGTGCCATAAGCCAACGTCCTGTTATCCGACCACAGCACCACCTTGCCGCCTTTGCCGCTGGTCAAGGCATCTGCCTGAATAAAAGCGTTGCTCGCCATGTTGGTGTAGGTTGCCGTTTGAATTGGATGTGATTCTCGCTGAATGCCAAACGCTGCCATCGTGGCATCACTCGCCTTTCCGCCCAGATAATCCCCGCCGACAATCGCCTTGCCGCCGCCCTGATCGCCCGACACATCGATGCGTGTGCCATCGAACAGTCCGATCTTCTCACCGGTGATCTCTACCCTGCCACCGGTTTCGCCCGCAGCCTTACCCGAAGCATCCAACGTGCCGCTATTGGCAACCACGCCATGCGCTCCGCCCGACAACACGATTTCTCCATTCTGTTGCCCGACACTCGTCGCCTCAATACTCCCGCTCTGGTTAATCACCGAGTGAATCGCATTTTCTGCCGCCCGTGCCGTGAGCAGCACATAGCCGCCCTGCGCTTCGATCTTTCCTGAGTTTTCGACAAAGGAAGTCAGTCGGTTGCCCTCAATATCGAAGGCCGTTTGCGCCACTTCATCCTTGACCAAAAAAGTCAGCAGTTGATCACCGGTGAAATCCAGCGTAAAGCCGTTTGCTGAGGCCAGTGCGACCTTGCCCAGTCTGGCGACGACTACACCTCGGTTGGCGACCGAGGGCGCGACGAAGGCCGCCACGCCGGTATCGTCGATGCGAATCATGCCCTCGTTGATAACGGCTGCACCCGGCTTGCCGGGGATGTCGAATTTGTAACGCCCGGCCATGAAATCTTCGTTGCGGATGTTGTGTGTGCTTGCCACCAAGCCCGCCACATCGATCTGCGCGTTCCTGCCGAAATAGATGCCATTGGGGTTGACCAAGAACACCTGACCGTTGGCGGTGAGCCGTCCGAGAATCTGTGAGGGGTCTTGTCCTGTGACACGGTTCAAACTCACCGAGGCGGCGGAAGGCTGGTAATACTGAACCTGCTCGCTGGCTCCGATGCTGTAGCTTTTCCAGTCGATGATGGCTTTGTCGGTGGTTTGTGTGATGCCGACTTTGGTGGCGGATTCCTGCCGGATGACGGCATTTCCAGCGACGACTTTGCCGTCTTGCGGGTTGGCAACTACCACTAACGGGAATGCGGCCAGTGCGAGGGCGATTGTTTTCGGGCGAAAGAATTTCATGGTCAGAACCTCACAGAAAGGCTGGTGAAGATGCGGGCATTGTCATTGCCCTTGTTGGCGACATCGCGGGTAAGCGGCTGGGTGGCTTCTATGCTGCCCGTGAAACGGGGACCAAGACCGAAGCGCACGCCGAATCCTGCCGAAGAGAGACTTTTTTGGATGGGATCGGTAGCACTGGTGGGCGTGTCGTTGCGGACGTATCCACCGTCGTAGAAGCCGTAAAACTGCGCATACTGGAAGGGAGTGCCTTCTGTGGGGGCTGCGTAGCGCAACTCGACACTGGCGGCCAGACATTGATCCCCCGTGATTTCCGAAGAATCGTAGGCGCGACCGAATTGCTGTCCACCCAGCCCGCATTCTTCACCGGAAAGCAGACCGGTTCCAGCGTATTGCCCCATCAGGGCGGCATTGAGCGAAAACTTCGCCAGCGCGGGAGAAAAGTAATTCAGTTCCTGCTTGCGCGAAAGGTTGAAGGTGAGCTTTTGGTAATCGACGCGACCATCGGCGCGTGATTTAAGCGCGTAGTCGTTGTTCATTGCACCAAGTCCGCGAATGCCGGTGCTGTATTCAACCAAAGCTTGATTGACTCCCTCCCAAGCGTCAGCCTTGTCGTAGTTGATGCCGGTGCGCAGCGAACGCAGATTGTCGCGGGAGGCAATCGCTCCCAACGAGCGACTCTCGGTATCCTTCTGCTCGTATTTGAGATGCGCCGTGAGGTTTTCCTGACGGGTGCGGATGAATGGGTGGGAGAGTTTCAGTGTCCAGGTTTCGCTTTCACTGATGTTGTTGAGCGCACGCAACGCGGCGGTACCAGGTTCGGATTCGCTGGAACTCCAAGTCAACCCCAAGGCGGTGCCTTCATGGGCGATGACTTCCGTATAGCCCAACGTCCAGTATTGCAATTCTTTGGATTGTCCGACCGTGGAGTAAGAGGTGGTGAGTTGTCCGGGTCGTCCTAGGGGGCCATTGAATGCGAGGTTGGCGTTCCATTGGGCGGGGCCGACGGCACTGGTGCCTCGGTCGTCGACGGTCAAACCGCTTTCAGCGACGGGGGCTTGTTCGACCTTGAGAATCAAGGTGGTCGCGCCGTGATTCTTCTCTGACGGTTTGAGGGTAGAGGTGAGTTTGATGCTGTAACGATCATTGGCGAGCATCAGATAACGTTCCAGCGTTTTTGCATTGGCGGGACGTTCAGCCTTGAGGAGGGTGATGGCGTGATCCAAATAGTCACGAGCTGTTTCCGCCTCGCCTTCGATGATGACGGTATCAATGAATCCTTCGATAATTTCAAGACGAACAATACCTTCGGCTTGAATGCGCTGCTCTGGCACCAGTGCCTTGGACAAACCGAAACCTGCGTTGCCGTAACGAGCGGTGAGGACATCGCGCAGCTTGTAGATGTCGAGCAGGCTGATTTCGCGGTTGAGCAGATCGGCCCACAGGGGCGCGAGATCGGCGGCGGCGAAGGCGGTATGGCCGGAAAGTTGCAGTTCCTTGAGGACGAATTTGATTTCAGCGGCTTTTTCCGGCGGCTGTCGCTCGTCAATGGGAAAAACCAGCGGCTTGAGGCTGGATTTAGGCTCAGGCGGTTTTTCGAAGCGTTTTTCGAGACGGCCTGCGTCTTCTTGGGCTTGAATAGGCACAGAGGCACAAATAAGTGCTGCCACAGCAACGGAGTAACGTAGGCGTATCGAGTGCATTAACTATCCCTCCAGAATGGATTAATGCGGCATCATAACCAAAACATAACCAAAAGTCACTCACGATAACTGATCGACACTGCGCGTGCTGTTAGCTTTCCTTCCATGACAAGCAAACAGCGAGAGCGTGAGGATTTCAGCCTGCGACTGATGCAGGCATTGGCGGGTGCTGGCATCAATGATCGCAGTCCGACCTTGGTTGCCAAGGAATTCAATCACCGTTTTTCAGGCCAACCCGTTAGCGTACACGCGGTGCGCAAGTGGATGTTTGGCGATGCTGTCCCTTCGCAGGACAAAGTGAAGGCTCTGGCTGCGTGGCTGAGCATTCGACCGGAATGGCTGCGTTATGGCGAAATCGAGATTGCCAATGGTTATCTGATGAAAGAACCGCTATTGAGCGAAAGTGATCTCGACGTGATTCGTCAGTTTCGCCAACTCAATGTCGGTCACCGGCAATTGGTACGGGAGATGTTACTGTTGCTGCAACGTGCCGAACGAAGAACGTAGTTATTGACAGAGGCCCAGCTTTGGTCAAGGAATGCGTGAGGGCTACCCGGTTATAATCCCGCTCACCTTTACCGCAGTTGGAGCTCCATGCAGATATTCCGTACGATCCCGAATCAGGCTGTCAGCCCTACGGTGCTGGCTATCGGTAATTTTGATGGTGTGCACCTAGGTCATCGCGCCCTGCTCGCAAGGCTTGTTGACACGGCTTGCACGCTCGGCCTTCCTCCTTCGGTGATGACTTTCGAGCCGCATCCTCGTGAGTTGTTCACACCGGATGCAGCTCCTGCCAGACTCACCAGTCTGCGCGAAAAACTGGAACTGCTTGAAGCTCACGGTGTGGAAAGAACCACCGTGCTGCACTTTAGTCGCAAGTTGGCAGCATTGACGGCAGAAGAATTTATTGAACAGGTGCTGGTTCGTGGGTTGGCGGTGCGGCATCTCATCGTGGGGGATGATTTTCGGTTTGGTCGAGGTCGCACGGGAGATTTTGAAATGTTAAAACGTGCGGGTAAAAGCCACGGTTTTAATGTTGAAGCCATGCACACGGTTGATATTGAAGGGGAACGGGTGTCCAGTTCCGCCGTGCGTGAAGCCTTGTCTTTGGGCGATCTTGAAC
>JAUYFZ010000281.1 GCA_030689585.1 Rhodocyclaceae bacterium
TTGTGCGTGTCGGAACCTTTGCCGCCGTAATGACCTTCTTCGATGTACTTCTTGGCGTTATCCCAAGCACCACCGCCTGTTGTCATGGAGATAGCCACGAAGAGACCCGTCACAATCGTTCCCATCAACACACCACCCAGCGCACGAACCCCTGCGCCTACGCCATTAACCTCAGGCATGAGGTAATTCATGGAGACGGCAACGACGACAGGAACCAGCACCGGCAACAAGGACGGAATCATCATTTCCTTGATGGCCGCCTTGGTCAGCATGTCAACGCAGGTGCCGTATTCCGGCTTGGCGGTGCCTTCCATGATGCCCTTGATCTCGCGGAACTGACGACGCACTTCGACCACGATAGAACCGGCTGCACGACCTACAGCTTCCATCCCCATCGCGGCGAAGAGATAAGGAACCATACCACCGATGAATAAACCGATGATGACGGCAGGATCAGACAGGTCGAACATGAACTTGACTCCCGGTTTGAAGGCTTCCAACCCGTGCGTAAAGTCGGCAAACAGCACCAGTGCGGCCAAACCAGCAGAACCAATGGCATAACCTTTGGTCACCGCTTTGGTGGTATTACCCACGGCATCCAGCGGATCGGTGATGTCGCGGATTTCCTTGGGCAGGTTGGCCATTTCGGCAATACCACCCGCGTTATCGGTAATCGGACCATACGCATCGAGAGCCACAATGATACCGGCCATGGAGAGCATGGACGTGGCCGCAATGGCGATACCATATAAACCGCCAAATAAATAGGCAGACCAAATGGAAGCGCAAACAGCCAACACCGGCAAGGCGGTAGAACGCATCGAAACACCGATACCGGCAATCACGTTAGTCCCGTGACCTGTGGTCGATGCCTGAGCGATATGCCGAACAGGCGCGTATTCCGTCGCCGTGTAGTACTCGGTAATCACCACCAGCAGACCCGTTAAGATAAGACCCACGACAGACGCGCCATACAACCGCATGTGGCTGCCACCGGAAATACCCATGACTTGATCAAGAATGTGATCGTCAATGAAGTTCATCGTGATCGGATAGAAGGCGATCAACGCCAGCACACCCGCAGCGATCAGGCCCTTATACAACGCGGTCATGATCTTCTGGCCGGGAGAATGCTTGACGAAATACACCCCGATGATCGAGGCAATGATCGAGAAACCACCCAACACCAGCGGATAAGTCACGGCCTGTTCGGCCATGCCCTTGAACAACAAGGCACCGAGCAACATGGTCGCGATCATGGTCACGGCATAGGTTTCAAAGAGGTCAGCGGCCATACCGGCACAGTCACCTACGTTGTCACCCACGTTGTCCGCGATCACGGCAGGGTTGCGAGGATCGTCTTCCGGAATACCGGCTTCGACTTTACCCACAAGGTCCGCCCCCACATCCGCACCTTTGGTGAAGATGCCGCCGCCCAAACGAGCGAAGATGGAAATCAAGGAAGAACCAAACCCAAAACCCACTAACGGATGCAGGATCTGATCCATGCTGACATCGCCCATCGTGGCCTTAAGGTAAGCGAAATAACCCGCTACGCCCAGAAGCCCTAGGCCGACCACCAACATACCCGTGATGGCACCGCCTTTGAAAGCGACATTAAGAGCAGCATCCAGACCCAAACGCGCTGCTTCTGCCGTACGCACGTTGGCGCGAACCGATACGTTCATGCCGATGAAACCCGCCGCACCAGAGAGCACCGCGCCTAGCACAAAGCCGATCGCCGTATTCAGTCCTAGTGTCATAAAAATCGCAACCGTTAACACCGCACCCACCATGCTGATGGTTGTGTATTGACGGCTGAGATACGCTTTGGCACCTTCTTGCACCGCAGCGGAAATTTCCCGCATACGATCATTGCCGGTTGGCTGCGCCATGATCCAGTTCGCTGTAATCCAGCCGTAAGCGATAGCCGCTACGGCACAGACCAGCGCAAATATCAAACCTGATGACATGTTTGCTCCTCCTATTGATTGATTTAAGTCAAACCCTTCGTTACCCTAAAACTCGAAGGGCGCACGGTGAGTGCGCCCCTTGCTACCACATCACCCGCTTTACAACTTGAACTCTTCCAACTTCTTCGGTACGGCCAAATTTTTCAGCGTGACATATTTCGGTAATCCGTCGACGTAGGGAGGATAGTCTTCCCCCTTCATCAAAGGAGCCAGATAGGCACGGCATTCTTCAGTAATCCCGAATCCATCGGTCGTAATGAAATTTTTTGGCATTTTCTTCTCGACATTCGCCACCTTTGAGAGCGGAGCCATGCCGATTTTCCATTTGTAAGGGGCATCGGATACGCGCTCAATGGACGGCATCACAGCATTGTGACCTTTCAGCGCGAATTCAACTGCGGCCTTGCCTGTCGCATACGCATGTTCCACATCCGTTTTTGAAGCGATATGGCGAGCCGCCCGCTGCATGTAATCAGCAACCCCCCAATGAAACTTATACCCAAAGGCTTCCTTGACCATATTGGCGACCACAGGAGCGGCCCCGCCCAACTGGGCATGACCAAAAGCATCTCTCGTTCCCTGTTCTGCTAGGAATTTTCCATCCGGGTAATGACATCCTTCGGATACAACGACTGTGCAATAACCAAACTTTTGAACCAACGTTTCCACCTTGGCCAAAAATTTTTCTTGGTCGAAAAGAACTTCAGGAAACAGCACCACCACCGGTAATTCCAAGTTTTTTGTGGAAGCCATCGCACCGGCTGCCGCAATCCAACCCGCATGACGACCCATCACTTCCAGCACAAAAACCTTAGTGGATGTTTTGGCCATGGAGCGCACATCGAAAGTCGCTTCCAGCGTGGATACCGCAATATATTTCGCGACAGAACCGAAACCCGGACAGTTATCGGTGATCGGCAGATCGTTATCCACCGTTTTCGGCACATGAATCGCCTGAATGGGATACCCCATCGATTCGCCCAACTGCGACACTTTAAGGCAGGTATCCGCCGAATCGCCTCCCCCGTTATAGAAGAAGTAGCCGATGTTGTGCGCCTTAAAAACTTCGATCAGGCGTTCATATTCGCGACGATTCGCCTCCAAGCTTTTTAGTTTGTAACGACAGGAACCAAAAGCACCGGAGGGGGTATGACGCAACGCAGCAATGGCTGTCGCCGACTCTTTCGAGGTATCGATCAAGTCTTCGGTCAATGCGCCAATAATGCCGTTCAATCCGGCATAGACCTTGCCAATTTTGTCTTTGTGCTGACGAGCTGTTTCAATAATGCCGCACGCCGAGGCGTTGATGACGGCTGTCACCCCGCCCGACTGTGCGTAAAACGCGTTCAATTTCTTGAGAGCGGCCATTTATTTCAGCGCGGCAAAAGCAGCATCACGGACATCATCAACCTTACCCAGCCCGTTAATCTTGCGATATTTCGGCGCACCGGTTGCACCGCTGTCAGCCCACTGGCCGTAGTAACTCACCAAGGCTTCTGTTTGCTGATGATAAACATCCAACCGCTTCAACACGATTTCTTCACGGTCGTCATCGCGCTGAACCAGTGCCTCGCCCGTGTCGTTATCCTTGCCTTCGACTGTGGGAGGATTGAATTTCACATGGTAAGTACGGCCAGAAGCCACATGCACGCGGCGACCGCTCATACGAGCCACAATCTCGCTATCCGGCACATCGATTTCCAAGACGAAGTCGATGGCAACACCGGCTTCTTTCATGGCTTCTGCTTGTGGAATCGTGCGGGGGAAACCATCGAACATGTAGCCGTTCTGGCAATCCGCTTCCTTGAGACGATCCTTGACCAATCCAATGATGATGTCATCGCGGACCAAGCCGCCAGCATCCATGATTGCTTTGGCTTCCAACCCCAACGGAGTGCCTGCCTTGACCGCAGCACGCAGCATATCGCCGGTGGAAATCTGAGGAACGCCGAACTTCTCTTTGATGAAGTTGGCTTGAGTACCTTTACCTGCGCCCGGTGGGCCTAACAGAATCAATCGCATCGTGTCTTCCTCGTCTGATAAATGTCAAGGGCGCAAACATAAACGCATTTCGCCCGTTAGATCAATGTATATGTGAATGGAGGGATTTTACTGACTTATCCCCTCTGCATTGCCTTCCACGATAGCACGCACCCGCTCTAAATCTTCCGGCGTATCCACACAAGGCGGCGGAGGGCTGACCGCCATCGTAACGCAGATGGCATAGCCGTGCCAAAGCACCCGCAACTGCTCTAATGCCTCGTCATCTTCAATGCGGGAGGGAGCAAGTTGCCCAAACTGACGCAGAAATCCGCACCGATAGGCATATAAACCAATGTGCCGTAACGGATGGAACCCTTCGGGAAGGCGATCCATTGTTTGAGCAAAAGCATCTCTGGGCCAAGGAATCGGTGCACGGGAAAAAGTCATGGCGTGATTCTTCGCATTGCAAACCACCTTGGCCATATTGGGATTGAGGAAATCC
>JAUYFZ010000283.1 GCA_030689585.1 Rhodocyclaceae bacterium
GCGGTAGATGCCCTAAGTTTCATCATGCGGGGTGGGCTTCGTGACCATGCGAGTTAATCACGCAGGAGTTCATTGATTGACGTTTTGGCACGAGTTTGCGCGTCGACTTTTTTGACGATCACCGCACAATAAAGGCTGTAACGGCCATCGGGTGAAGGGAGGGTGCCGCTGACCACGACGGAACCGGCAGGCACGCGCCCTTGAATGATTTCGCCGGTGGCACGGTCATAGATTTTTGTGCTTTGCCCGATGAAAACCCCCATCGAAATAACACAATCGTCCTCGACGATCACCCCTTCCACGACCTCGGAGCGTGCGCCGATAAAGCAGTTGTCCCCGATGATGGTGGGATTGGCTTGAAGCGGTTCCAACACACCGCCGATCCCCACACCGCCGGACAGATGCACGTTCTTCCCAATTTGCGCACAGGAACCGACCGTTGCCCAAGCATCGACCATCGTGCCTTCTCCCACATAGGCGCCGATATTGACAAAGCTGGGCATCAGCACGACATTTTTACCGATGAACGCGCCGCGTCGAACCACCGCCCCCGGGACGACGCGAAATCCGCTTGATTGAAAGGCATGGGTGTCGTAATGAGCAAATTTTGTGGGCACTTTATCGAACCATCGAATGGCTCCGCCGTCCATGAGGGCGTTATCTTCCAGACGAAAAGAGAGCAGTACTGCCTTCTTGATCCATTGATGCGTGATCCATTCGTGATTGATTTTTTCTGCCACGCGCAAGCGTCCCTGATTTATTTCTTCAAGGACATGGGATACCGCTTTGCCGATGCTGGCAGGAGCCGTGCCTGGGAACAGTGTGGCGCGAATCTCCCACGCTTCTTCGATGGTTTGTTGTAATTCATTCATGTTTAAAAATTCCTACAAAAATCAGCGATGCGATGAGCGGCTTCTTCGCATTCGTCCAGTGGAGCAACGAGTGCGATGCGGATGAAATTCGCCCCAGGATTGATGCCATGGGCTTCTCTGGCTAAAAAACTGCCGGGTAGCACGGTGACATTGTATCGACGATAGAGTTCGCGGGCGAATTCCGTATCGGGGAGGGTGGCGCATTTTGAAACTGAGGCCCAGAGATAGAACCCCGCATCTGGCCTGTCGACCTCTAGGTAAGGCGCAAGAATCGGCAGCACGCGGGCAAATTTTTCGCGATAAAGGGTTCGATTTTCCTGCACATGGATTTCATCCCGCCAAGCCGCTGCCGAAGCGGATTGAACGGCTGGATTCATGGCACACCCGTGGTAGGTGCGATACAGGCGGAACTGTTCTAGGATGACTGGATCGCCTGCCACAAAACCAGAACGCAGTCCGGGTACATTCGATCGTTTGGACAGGCTGGAAAACATGACAAGATTCCGGTGGTCACGATTAAGCTGGTGAGCGGCTTCTAGGCCTCCGAGGGGCGGAGTGTCGAAATAAATTTCTGAATAACATTCATCGGAGGCGATAACAAAACCGTAGCGATCCGACAATTCGAACAAAGTGTTCCATTCTTGAAGCGATAACACGCGGCCGGTTGGGTTACCCGGTGAGCAGGCATAGACGAGTTGCACGCGGCGAAGCACGTCATCGGGCCACTTAGCGATGTCGAAGGCGAAATGGTTGTGGGGAGTCTGGTTACAAAAAACAGGGGTGAGTCCGGCCAGACAAGCTGCTCCCTCGTAAATTTGATAGAAGGGATTAGGGCAGAGAACCAAACCATCCGGTTGGGTGGTATCGGCGACACATTGAGCAAAGGCAAACAAGGCTTCACGAGAACCATTCACAGGCAGAACGGCAGGAGGAGCAATTTTGTAACGATGAGCGATCCATTCGCCGATCGCATGGCGTAAATCGTCGCTTCCCTGAGTGGCCGGATAGTGTGAAAGCCCATCCAGATGGTCGACGAGAGCCTGCCGGATAAATGTCGGCGTGGCATGTTGAGGTTCACCGATGGACAACCGGATAGGATGAAGATCGACGGGAGGGGTGATGCCCGCAAACAAGCGGCCAAGTTTCTCGAAAGGATAGGGTTGAAGTCGGTGAAGGTTGGGATTCATGGGCGAGAGTATAGAATAGCGACCTTTTTTATGGAGAAAGAAATGACAACCGAGCGTACCCTCTCTATCATCAAACCCGATGCTGTCGCTAAAAATGTGATTGGACAGATTGTTTCCCGCTTTGAAGCCAGTGGTCTCAAAATTGTCGCATCCCGCATGGCATGGCTCTCTGAACGGGAAGCGGGTGGATTTTATGCGGTGCATAAAGACCGTCCCTTCTTCAACGATCTCGTCAAGTTCATGTCCTCTGGCCCGGTGATGATTCAGGTATTGGAAGGAGCAAATGCCATTGCCAAAAATCGTGAACTGATGGGGGCGACGGATCCCAAGAAAGCCGATAAAGGCACGATACGCGCCGATTTCGCCGAGAGCATCGATGCCAATGCCGTGCATGGTTCCGACGCGCCTGACACTGCACAGGTCGAAATTGCTTACTTTTTCCCCGCACTGTCCGTTTTCTGATGATCAACCTGCTCGGTCTCGATGCTCCCCGTCTGACGCATTGGTTTGCACAACAAGGCGAAAAGCCCTTTCGTGCTCAGCAGGTGATGCGCTGGATACATCGCCGTGGAGCATCGAATTTCGAGCAGATGACGGATGTGGCGAAGAGTTTGCGTGTGAAGCTTCTAGAAACAGCAGAAATCCGTGGGCCGGATCAGGTACGGGAATCCATTGCAACCGATGGCACCCGAAAATGGTTAATGGATGTCGGGGGCGGTAATGCGGTTGAAACGGTATTTATTCCGGAGGAGGGCCGGGGTACGTTGTGTATCTCCACTCAAGCGGGTTGTGCCTTGGAATGTGCTTTTTGTTCCACAGGGCAGCAGGGGTTCAATCGGAATCTGACCGCTGCGGAGATCATCGGGCAGTTGTGGGTGGCCAATCAGTCGCTGGGGGCCGTGCATAGTGAAGAACGGGTGATCTCCAATGTTGTCCTGATGGGTATGGGAGAGCCGCTGGCCAATTTTGACCACGTGGTTTCTGCTCTGTCGTTGATGTTGGATGACCATGCGTACGGGTTATCGCGTCGTCGAGTGACGGTGTCGACGGTGGGAATCGTGCCCGCGATGGATCGTCTGCGCGATACCATTCCGGTGGCGTTGGCTGTCTCGCTTCATGCGCCGACGGATGCTTTACGGGATCAATTGGTGCCCTTGAACAAAAAATATCCTCTGCGCGAATTGATGGCCGCCTGTGAGCGTTACCTTGAAAAATCTCCCCGTGATTTCATTACGTTCGAGTATGCGTTGTTAGCCGATGTCAATGACTCG
>JAUYFZ010000284.1 GCA_030689585.1 Rhodocyclaceae bacterium
AAGGGGGAGGAGCATCTCTCCCTCCCCTTCAAGGGGGAGGAGCATCTCTCCCTCCCCTTCAAGGGGAGGGTTGGGGTGGGGATGGGGGTCAATGGGGCATGTTTCATGATGCGGGGTTGCGATTCACCATGCCCGTTAGCTGAAACCACTGATCCGAGTGGTGATAAACTCCGTGCCTATTTTCGTAGGAGAGGAACCTTCCATGCGCACCCGTCCCGATGATATTGCTGTTTTTCTGGCACTCCTCCTTCAAGCGGCGGCTGTCGTCGTTGTTTGGGCCTCCGGTGGATTCTCTAACGGCTTGATTTTACAGCTCATGGCCGCCGTTTCACTGGCCGCTTATATTCAACTCAGTTTTTCCGCACGCCGCCGCTACAAGGAACTCGACACACAACGGCAAACGCAATTGAACGACATCATGCGTCAATACGATACCCGCTCCGATGCGGCCATGACATTGGCGGGTGAACAGTTTGCGACGCTACGCGACACGGTCGGTCAAACTTACAAAATCATCGATCACGCCACTTCACGGCTCACAGGGAGTTTGACAGGGCTGGAACAACAATCGGCCAGCCAGATGGAACTGCTGCGCCAATTGGTTGAAGATCTTTTCCAGGCAGCACAATCCAACCAGCAAGAAGAACAGATCAACGGCATCCGTCGATTCGTCACGGATACGGAGCACATGATCGGTCAGTTGACGACTCTCATGACCCGCATCAAGGCCACGGGCCATGAGACCGTCGATAGTTTTTCGCAAGTTGAGCATCTCATTCGATCTGTCGGTGGATTCTTGAACAATGTGAATGAAATCACCAAACAAACCGATCTTCTGGCCTTAAATGCGGCCATTGAAGCCGCACGAGCGGGGGAAGCCGGCAGAGGATTCGCCGTGGTGGCCGATGAAGTCAGAAAACTCGCTCACCGAACCAACGAATTTTCCACGCGGATACGCGCACTATTGAAAGATATTGATTCGTTTTTGGGCCGTTTGGGTACTTCCGTCAGAGATGTCGCCAACTTGGATTTAAGTATGGCGGATAACACCAAAGACAACATGAAGCACATGTGGAGCGAAATGGAAAACCTGAATTCTGCCGCGACCCGCCAGTCCCAGCACGTGGCACAGGTCTCCAAACAGATACATACACTGGTATTAGATGGCATCGTTTCTCTCCAGTTCGATGACATCGTTCGTCAACTACTGGAACAGGTTCAGCAACGCACAAGCGTTCTTGAAAACTACATGACCTCGCTCTACGCGCTACGCGGGACAGGCCTTGAACAAGATGGACTCGTCCGATTCCAGAATCGCATCGCCAGCTTAGAAATCGCCATCGAAAATGGACATGGAAACTTTGCCACACTAGACAGGAAGAAAATCGAACAGGATACCGTCGATGTGGGTAGCGTGGATTTGTTCTAGCTTCTAATAGCAAGGGATATGAACGTAAGGCGACATCCTATGACCGACCAAGAACTTAAGAACCTTGTTGCAGGTTTAGCGGTAGCCCAAGCAGAATTAACTCTGAAAATGGACAGACGCGAGGCCGAAGCCGCGAAACGCGATGTCGAAGCTGCAGAGCGCAAGATCGACCTCGATGCCACCCTGAAACGCATGGGCATTCACCTTGGCAATATTTCCAATAATCAAGGCGATGTCGCCGAAGAGTTCTTCTTTAATTCGCTCAAAGATAAACAAGACCTAGCAGGCATTCATTACGACTTTATTGACAAAAATGCCTCACGAAGCAAAGGCAATCTCCAAGACGAATTCGATATTGTGATGGTCAATGGCAACGATGTCGCCATCATCGAAGTTAAATACAAAGCGCATCAAGCAGATCTCCAAAAACTCATTCACAAGAAATATGAAAATTTCAAGCTACTCTATCCAGCCTATAAGGATTACCACCACCACTTAGGGCTTGCCAGCTTTCATATCAACGACACCCTAAAAAATGAAGCTCTTGCGCAAGGGGTCATCGTTCTTCAACGTAAGGGCGACACCATCGAAACTTTTTTGCCCAATAGATAAAAATAAAGGGTATCGTCCCCTTTAACCCCTTTAACGTGAAACACATTCCCCATCCCCCTCCCTGCCTCCCCCTTGAAGGGGGAGGAGCAAGGCGCATCGGTTGTCTCCCTGCCTCCCCCTTGAAGGGGGAGGAGCAAGGCGCATCGGTTGTCTCCCTCCCCTTCAAGGGGAGGGTTGGGGTGGGGATGGGGGTCAATGGGGCATGTTTCATGATACGGGGTGGCACAAGCCATGACCGTTAACAAAGTTAGAGAGTCGCTACGCGACTTTCACGTTAACCAAAACAATGAAGTAATTTGCTCATGAGCGCGATGACCTTTGACACCTATCAGTTTATCCAAACGCTTGAACAGGCCGGTATGCCGTTAAAACAAGCTGAAGCTATTTCTCAAGCATTTAAGACGGTCCAGCACGAAACAGAACCGGCCACCAAAGCGGATGTAAAAATGGAAATGCTTGCCATGAGATCGGATATACGCGAAATGGAACAACGGTTGGATGCCAGAATTGATAAACAAACTTGGATGATCAACATCCTTGTTGCACTCGCCGTCGCCAATTTCGCCAAGCAGTTTTTCTAACCCGCCAACGCTTCGCGTAGCGATGTTCCCGTAATGATGCGTTCCAGTTTGGCGGCATACATAGGGTCGGTGGCATAACCTGCCCGTTGCAGGCCACGGGCAAACCCGGCGGCATCCTGATTCCCGACGACTTCAGCATAACGGGGATTGGAGGTCAGTAAATGGGCGTAATCCCGGAAGGCTTCCGCATAAGAACCATAGGCGCGGAATCGTTCGATTTTTTGGATGGGCAACCCCCCTTCCACTTCCGTGGTCAAACTTTCCGCGACCGGCCCTGTCCAGTTGCGCGTCGCTTTGATGCCGAAAAGATTGTAGCTAGGCCCCCCATCACTCATACGAGGTTCGGATCGTCCCCAGCCTGTTTCCAACGCGGCTTGCGCCACCATAAAGTGAGCAGGAATGCCGGTTGATTGACTGGCCTCTACTGCATGATTCCACACACGAGCGACAAATTCTTTGGGGGTGGAACCAGAAGAACTGATGGGCAAAGGCATCGCCGCAGGAACGTTACTCGGTCCATTGATCGGCATTCCTGTCGGCAAGACGGGTTCTAAAGGCCGACCACGATTTTCACGAATGAGAGGCAACCCCTGTTCAAAATGTTGAGGTATTTCTTGGCTACGAGACAATTGTTTTTCGATCATGGCCGCTAATCCCGTGCCACTTTTTGTCGAAAGTGATAAGGCAAGCTGTTGATCCTGAAGCGATTCAAAAAGTCGTGTCTGTTCGGAATCAAACATCCCTTCACGCGGCGTGGCATCCCGCATGGATTTCAATACCATCTGCATGAACAACGCTTCAAACTGCTGTGCGACTCCCTTAATGGCTTTCGGATCGTTACTTTTCAGGTTTCGTTTAATCGAAGCCAGGCCACCGGTATCGAAGATGGAAGGATCAACGGAAGATACGGAGGGATTCATGTTCAAATAATCTCAAGCTCTGCACGCAACGCCCCCGCTGTCTTCATGGCTTGCAAAATGGCGATCAGGTCTTGAGGATTAGCCCCCATGGCATTCAAGGTATTGACGATATCGGAGAGCTTTGCGCCGGACAATTTTTTCAAAATACCCGGTTCCTGTTGAATTTCAACCTGCGCATTGGTCAGCGGTTCTGTCTTGCCACCGGACAACGCACCGGGCTGACTGGCCGTATTAGCGGCACTCACCGAAACAGATAGATTGCCATGGGCGACCGCGCAAGGTTCCAGCGTCACGAGCTGCGTCATCACGACCGACCCTGTGCGCGAGTTGACGATAACTTTCGCGGCTCCTTGAGCCAGTTGAACTTCAAGGTTTTCGACTTGACTCAAAAAATCAACACGACGGTGCGGATCGACCGGCACTCTCACCTTCAACTGTCGTCCGTCAATGGCCGAGGCGGCCCCAGGTTTTAGTTTGTTAATCGCTTCTGCCACCCGTTGTGCCGTGGAAAAATCGGAGGCATTGATGTCGAAGAAAACGAATTCTCCTTGCCCG
>JAUYFZ010000296.1 GCA_030689585.1 Rhodocyclaceae bacterium
TTTATTTTTTTAAATTATGAGTGATGGTGAGCCATGCTCGTCGGCTAACAAGCCATATGCAACAGGGGAGTAGCCTTCTATATATTTTATATACCAAGAGAAGTTCCGTGCGGCGGGGCCGTGTTTTTTCAACATTTCCATCTCTGCTGCAATTCCGCTGAAGGCCAACGTAGTCGCCACACATACCGCCGTCAGACCATCGCGAAATCGGACATGAACCTCATTGCTTTCCATATTGTTCGGAAGATATGATTTTGAATGGGATGGTGAATGAGGCGAAGAATATGGCCAGTGACCAAAAATTGGATTTAGCTTGCTTTTTTGCGCAATCCGTTTCATCTGGACAGTTAATCCGGAATTAGCTGGACACTTTTTTGAATGATTTTTTTCTGCCTTTTTTATTTTTATAAGTGTCCAGGTTACATCTTTTTTGACAGCGTTTTTCTCATTGATTCACCTGAGAGAGAAATTGTGTGAGCATTGTGAATCACCCGGTCGAGAACAGCGTCGGCGATGGTGGGGTCACCGATTATATCGTGCCAACTTCCTGGGGGAAGCTGGCTGGAGATGATGGTCGAGGTGATACTGCACCGGTCTTCCAGTATTTCTAGGAGGTCGCGACGTTCCCGATCAGTCAGCTTAGCCAAGCCCCAGTCGTCGAGGACGAGCACCGCGATGCGGGCAAACCGGGTCAGCAGTTTGCCGTAGCTACCGTCGGCGCGAGCGATGTGCATCTCTTGAAGCAAGCGTGGCAGACGGATATAGAAGGCGCTCATGCCGCCTCGGCAGGCGCTGTTAGCCAGGGCGCAAGAGATGAAAGTCTTGCCGCTGCCGGTGGGGCCGGTGATGATAACATTTTGCTTTGCCGCAACCCAGGCATTCTGGGCAAGCGAGAGCAGGAGATCCCGGGATAGTCCCCGCGGCGTGCGGAAGTCGATCTCTTCCAGACAAGCGTTGGGGTAGCGCAGTTTTGCCCCTTTGAGCAGATTCTTCAGCCGGCGGTTATCGCGATAGGTCAGTTCACGGTCAACCAGCATGCCTAACCGTTCTTCGAAAGATAGCTCCTGGTAAAGGGGGCCAGACAGTTGCTCCGCCAATGCCTCGGCCATGCCGAACAGTTTGAGCTGATAAATTTTTTCGGTGGTCGCCGTGGTCATCATCGGGTACCTCCCGCGATGCTGCCATAGTAGTCGCCACCACGAATGTTGGCATGCACGATGGGAGGATCGTCCTGTTCCTCTTCCATCGTCTCCAGCCGTTCGAGGTGTTTTTCCAACAGGGACTTCACGCTCCGGTAACCGATGACCCCCAGGTGCATCGCCTTCTGACAGGCTATTTCCAACCGTTCTGGCGTGTACTGCTTGGCCAGCCTGAGCAGACCCAGGCATTTGCGGTAGCCATGCTCGGGATGACGTCCCGCCGCCATGATAGCCTCGCTCATGGCACCGGTGTTCGGGCCTATGCTTTCACCCCAGTGCTTTATCCGTGCCGGCGTCCATTCCAGGTGCTTCTGGTGTGCGTGGGGACGATGGGCGTCCACCGTGATAAAGGCCCCTTTTTTATTGGTCCTGGCATGAGATGCGACCCTCGCCGATTTATGGAACACCTCAACCATACTCCCGGTAGAGCAGACCTCCACTTCCTTGCCGATCAGGGTGTATGAGACACTGTAGAAGGCGCCATGCGCCCCAACGTGGTGATCGATGCCAACCTTGGCCTTCTTCCATTCCCGGATTTCAAAACGACTCTCGGGAAGGGGCCTTAACGCGGGTTGATCAATCTCCACAAAAAGTTCACGCCGGGATTTGCCATATCCTTGCATGGTGCGGATAGCCAACTTTTCCAGTTCTTCCGCGATGCCGACGTTCACCTCCCGGAGCGAGAAGAATGTCCGATTTCTGAGCACTGCCAGGATCCGTCGCTGGGCGCAGAGTACCCCGCTTTCCGCCTTGGCCTTGTCGCGCGGCTTATACGGCCTGGCCGGCATCACCATTACATGATAATGCGCCGCCATCTCCCCATAGGTCGGGTTCAGCACTGGATCATACTTGCATGCAAGCGTGACTGCGCTTTTGAGGTTGTCGGGCACGAGGCAATCCGGAACCCCGCCAAAATATTCAAAGGCCAGGACATGAGCCTTGATCCAGTTTGGTATCTGCTGGTCCGCCACGGCTACGGCGAAGGTGTAGGAACTCGCTCCCAGCACGGCCACGAATAGCTCGGCATAAATGACCTCGCCGGTCTCTTGGTCCACATAGTGAGGTCGGTCACCAGAAAAATCGACGAACAGCTTGTCTCCACCCTTGTGGGAGAAGCGCATGACCGGATGCAGCGTTTTGGCATGCTGCCGGTAAATTTCAAAAAACTGCGTGCGGCCATACCCATCAGGATTGACTGCTCGATACTCCTCCCACAGCAACTGAAGAGTTACCCCTTTCTTCCGTAACTCGGTGTCGATGGTGACGAGGTCGAGTAATGCCTTACGAGGGGCGACCTCTTTACGTTCAGGAGAAAATAGACTCTGGATCGCTTCGTCGTCCAGATCCTTGACGCTTTCGTAATCAAGCCCGGCATCTCGCGACAAACGAAGATACTGAGATACCGTTGTTGGTGACACCTTACAGGCCCGGCCAATGGCCCTGTCACCAAGCTGATGTTCATGGTGCAACCGCATGATTTCTTTGATGGTTCGCATTGATTTCCTCCTGCTGCTTTTCATGTTTCCCTC
>JAUYFZ010000299.1 GCA_030689585.1 Rhodocyclaceae bacterium
GGGGATGGGGTAAGAGTTGCACGACATTTGTAACTGATTGAATTTACTTGAATCACACTTTCCCCATCCCCCTCCCAGCCTCCCCCTTGAAGGGGGAGGAGCTTCTGCCTTCGACTGATGAGTAATGGAATGGGTTCAACCCCGTCCGAAACATCGCCCCTGCGATGTGGGCATCGCGACCACCACTCTCGACTGAAATGCGATGGATATATCCACGATTAACATCCTTTGATGTAGACGATCTCTAGGCGGGGGGCGAACATTTTGTCTGTGGAATATTCATGGCTGCGGAATTTAACCGTGCGTAAAGACTCATCGATTTTGATCAGAATACCTTTTTCCAGGTTTATGTCGAAATTACTGGCGGGTAATTCTATCCAACGCATCCCTGGTTCGCCCGTTCGATACGTCACTGTGGTGAATGCGGGCGAATCGAAATCGCCTCCCGGGGTAGACCAATTGGCTGTGGCATTTCGCTTGTTCCAGGTTGCCGATGAATCCCATTGACTTCTGACTCTATGAATGGCGATAGTGCCAGATTTGCTCTCAGTACCATCCTGATACAGGCCGAGTCTGGCAAGCAAAGTATGGGAGCGCCCCGTGCCATTCGACATGCCAGGAAAATGCGTAAAGTCATAATTCAACAAAATTCGTTTTTCATTTCCATACCCATCTGCTTCCAATAAAAAGGCATTGCCATGCGGTGTGGTTTTATCAATTTCGTCGATCCATGTGGCATGGATTGGAACTGCGGTGGCTGTTATGCCGTATAACGCGGGCGACCAGCCCGGTAGCGCGAATGTCAGTGCGGGCAAGGGCAAACTCACTGTGTTTTGGGCACCATTAGTCAACGTGCCCATTGCCTGAAGTAATAACGGTCGGGGTTCACCATTCGCGTCATTGGGCTGCCTGACAAAGGCAACCTGATAGCTGCCGATTCCATCTAGGTTGCCGGTTAAATAAAGAGTTCTACCTACGGCGGCCGCACTCACGGAAAATGTTTCGTTGAATGTGCATAGACTGGGCCCCACTTTGTACGGCATCTGCATGTTACGCAGCGCGTGTGCCAACCCCGCTTCGGCCAACAAACGGGCGCGTTCCGCCTCCACCGCCCTTGCACCCGTTCGGGCAGCCAGCCCTGACGAGATGCTCAAAGAATACATCAGCGTGCCTAGAACGATCAGCGCGACGGAAACCGTCAGAAGAATGAATCCTGTGGGCCGTGCGAGGGAAGGAAAACGATTCTTCAAGCGCCTCCTCCAACCCGCCAACGGCGAAGGGCACAAACAGGGGAACGGACCTTGACACGATTAACATCCAGCACATCTAGGCATAGGGTGACTTCGACGACATGACGAGCAGCCGTTTTGTCCAACTTCACGGTAAATCCTGATACAGACGACACATCACGCGCCAAGATGTGGGTGTCCCACGTTTTCCCGTTGTTGCTTTTCGGTGTCGGCATACGTTGAATCAGCGAATTGATCCCGCCAACCTGCTGAACCATGAACACGACCGCATTGAGCCAGTCGTCATTGGCATAGGGCCACCAGACAAAATCTGTACAGGAACTTCTCTGCTCAACATTGCTTAGGTTGCTCCAGCATGCCGTTACATCCTCTTCATCCACCAACCCATCCCCATCATCATCGACCCCCCGAATCCCAGACCGATTATCGTTGGTAGCATCCGCAGGAAGATCGTTGTCCGTGCGTAGCGGATACTGGGGCGATGACAAGGTTACAAATTTTCGCACTTCCTCATCCAGCACACCCTCTCGATTATCGTCAGCATCCATGAAGTCGTCGGCATTCGCATCGAGTACCGGACTTAGGCTCACCGCCAGCGCATTTTTTGTAGGATCGGTATTGTTACGATTGAGCATCGAAGTATTAGGAATCAGCACGTCCTGCGTTTCTCGTAGCGCACGTCCAATATGTTCCATCGCAAATTCCAAGGATTGGCGCGCCTCTGCTTCTGCCGTACCGGAACGGTGCGCGGTCATTCCTAAGTTGAGCATGTACGCCACGCCCAGCAGCAGTCCCGATCCCATCGCCAGCACCAGCAATAATTCCAAGAGTGTGAAGCCGCGCACTTTCATGGGATCAATACCAGTGTCGTAGCGGATACGCCACTGCCGTCGAGAACGACTTTAACCCAGAGGAGGTGCGTTTTCGTCGTGACGTAGCGATCCGCCTCTAACGTGGCTTCTGGCTTGAACCATGAGGTATACACGAGGCAACGTGGTTCGATACCCAAAGCGTCTGATAACGTAGCATGAGCCGTGATGCGACCGGAAGGCAGATAAGCCAGACTGCCGAAATTTTCGTTCATACTCATCGCCAACAACGATTCCATCTTGTTGATGACCGCCTGACCGTCGGTAACATTGCGCTCTCCCCCCGCTGCGTTTAGCTTGGCATCTTGCCGCACGGCACGCAGGCTGTTTTGAATCGATTCCATGGCAGGAATCAGGGCAATGGAAAAGACGAGCAGAGCCACCAACACTTCTAGGTAGGTGAACCCTCTGCCGCATTTTTTATTCATCATGGCGTACTTCTCATTAATGGATGCCGCATTGTGCGCTGTTTATCAGTAACTCACCAACAACCTGATGGCTCAATCAAAATGGCTCTATGCGGTTTGTAGTGGGTACTCGAAGCGGTTGTTGCGGCCTCCCTTCCCTTCAAGTGGAGGGCAGTACCAATCTCCCTCCCCGTCAAGGGGAGGGCTGTGCGCCTGCGAAGGCGTACAAACAGCATGGTGAAAGTCCGTGCCGAGGTACGCCATGACCTCGAAGCTGAAGGTAACTGCGTCGCTGTGAAGCGGGGTGGAGAGCAACTGGAAGCGAACTGGCAGTCCGCAGGATGACGAACTCGATTCGGCGGGGAGTAACGGCGAGCCTGCAGTCCTATGGTGAAGCCTG
>JAUYFZ010000300.1 GCA_030689585.1 Rhodocyclaceae bacterium
AGATTAGCAACACTGCCATGCAACTGTCCCATCTGGGCTAACAGTTCACGCATATTCTGTGCACCCGCACCCGAAGCCGCCTGATAGGTCATCGACGTTATCCATTCGATGAGATCGGCTTTGAAAAGCCCCCCCAAGGCCATCAGCATGAGCGATACCGTGCAATTACCACCAATCCAGTCGCGCCCTCCCTTGGCTAACGCCTCTTGAATGACGTGTGCATTGACAGGGTCCAGGATGATGACCGCATCCTCTTTCATGCGAAGCGAGGACGCCGCATCAATCCAGTGCCCCTTCCATCCAGCCGCACGCAGTTTCGGAAAAACTTCGTGGGTGTAATCCCCGCCTTGACAGGTGAGGATGATGTCCAGTTTCTGAAGAGCCGCGATATTCGTGGCCTCTAGGAGAGGGACGCCGCCCCCTTCTGTAGGGCCTGGTTTTCCGCCCGCAGAAGTCGAAAAAAACACGGGTTCGATCAACGCAAAATCGTTTTCTTCGCGCATTCGCTGCATCAGCACGGAACCCACCATGCCACGCCAACCGACCAACCCTACTTTTTGTCGAATACTCATTCGTTTCTCTTTATCCCAGAGCGGCCAGTACGGCATCACCCATGGCCTTCGTGCCCACTTTCTGCGTGCCGGGTTCAAAAATATCGACGGTACGATAACCGCGTGCCAGCACCTTTTTAACCGCATCTTCAATACGGACCGCTTGATCTTCCATCTCGAAGGTATACCGCAACATCATGGCGGCTGAAAGAATCGTCGCCAACGGATTGGCCAACCCCTGACCGGCAATATCCGGCGCGGAACCATGGCTGGGTTCGTATAACCCTTTGTTGTTTTCATCAAGCGAGGCCGAAGGCAACATGCCGATGGAACCCGTGAGCATGGACGCTTCATCGGAAAGAATGTCGCCAAACATGTTACCGGTCAACAACACATCAAATTGCTTGGGGGCCTTGACCAACTGCATGGCGGCGTTATCAACCAGCATGTGCGACAACTCAATATCGGGATAGTCGCTTGCCGTTTCGATGACCACATCGCGCCAAAGCTGAGTGCATTCGAGCACGTTCATTTTGTCGATGGAGCACACCCGTTTGTTACGTTTACGTGCGGCTTCAAAGGCCACACGAGCGATACGCCGAATTTCGGATTCGGCATAGATCATCGTGTTGATCCCCACCCGCTCGCCACTCGTTGGGTCCACATGAATGCCACGCGGCTGGCCGAAATAAACATCGCCCGTCAACTCACGAACAATCAGAATATCCAGCCCTGCCACCACGTCAGGCTTCAACGTCGAAGCATTCGCCAGTTCCGGATACAGGATGGCCGGACGAAGATTGGCAAACAATTCCAAATCCTTGCGAATGCGCAGAAGCCCCCGTTCCGGGCGCAGTTCCCGTGGATTGTTATCCCACGCCGGCCCACCCACGGCCCCCATCAACACGGCATCCGCGTCTTTGGCTAGTTTTTGTGTCGCTTCCGGAAAGGGGGCTTTCACCGCATCAATGGCACAACCACCGAGCAGACCTTCTTCCATCTCCAGTTTCAGATCAAGTGCCTTCAATACGCGCACCGCTTGTTCGATAATTTCCGGGCCGATTCCATCGCCGGGAAGAACGCAAATTTTCATGCTCATTTTTAACAGATAGTTGAAAAACGGGTTTTGATTATCGCACAAGGATTCCGTCGAAGTCAGATCATGGCATCGTGCAAGTCATATCCACGGTCAAGTTTGTGCGAATACAGGTCAGCGCGTCCGAACTGTTGGCAAACTGACCAAAGCGACTGTCCGATGCACTGTTGACGGTCATCGCTATCGCGTTATCTCCTTCCAGATAGTTTGCCGATTGATTACGCTCCGCCAATGTAGATCGAACTTGTCCGGTTTGACGTTTTCCCGCGAAGAGAATCACGGCTGCAAAAGGCCCACGGCCAGACACGAACAGGCATTTACGATCTGCGGTGGTGGGTTGAGCGCAACGATCGGCCGGAGCGACGGAGGACGTCGGCTTGAAATCTTCGGCCACCGCATAGAAGAGGTGATCTTTCCATTTTTCCAGCCAACCATCGGGACTATCTCGAAAACTGGTTCCCTCTTGAGGGGTCGGATACCCTGCGACATCCAGCAATTCAGGGCAGTTATCCACACGAAACAAGCGGCAACTTGAATTGTCCGTCGACGTGCAACCTGAAAACGAGGGCAATGTGCTACCCGTGGACTGAAACGAATCTCGCACCTTCAAGGGAATTCTGCCGACCAAGCCTCCCGATACGTCATTGAAGCGGTCGTTCTGCCATGTGTCCACGCCCCCTGTTCCTACGCTGGACAGCGTGATGGGGGCAGCCCAGGGTAAGCGGTTCCCCTGATTGGACAACCCGTAGACGGCGATACATCCAGCCACTTTTTGCCTGAGATTCTCCAACCGCAATTCGAGACTGGCACGTTTTTCGATCCGGTTAGCAAAAAGATCGTCACGGGAAATCCACAAAAGTCGATCATTGAAGCTGGATAGGGGGCCTGCGGCGACCACTCGCGTTATCCCTTCTGGAAGCGCATTGGGTTCGGCATTGTTCACACCGGCTGCCCGTTCAAGAAAGTTTTGAGGAGCATGGTGATCCGCCCTGTTTTGCCCAAACAACGAAGCTCCCGGAGAAAAAATAATCGCCACCGGACGGGATTCCGGTGTGTTGCCTGCCAAGACAGAACCGTCCGAATGAATCACTTCAAACTGCCCCAAACTGTCCCAGTTGAGAATGTCCATCTTGGGATTCGCCTTGAAACTGCCCGATACGGCGTACCACAGATCATTGCCGGAACCATCCTGTAGACGCGGTAATCCCAGCGTTTTCCAAGGAAATCGCCCGATGACCGTGACTCCTTTGACTCCGCAATTAGGGTCTTCGTCACCCACAAAACCCAAAGATTCCAAACTGTCCGGACACGGCAGATGTCCGTGCACCCAGGCAAAGCGAGCGGGCGTTCCTTTGGGATGCTGTTCTGGATAGCTCACCGCGTAGCCAATCAATGCTTCTTTTGCTAATTGAAGGGCTCGCGTGGTGACTTCATCGCGGGTCTTCAGCAGAGTCGAAGAATCCTGTTTTTCGAGCCAAAACACCAGAGCCAAAGGCACCAGAAGGGCCATCATGAAAATCAGGATAAAACCTTGGTGAGGTCGCATAACACACGTTCGATTCGCACTTCGTCATTCATCGAAAAACCAATCTCAGTTTGAAACCCCGCTCTTCAGTGCTGGGGTTCAAACTGAGATTAATTGTAACTACTCAGGTCGGCGTCAATCTCCCTCCCCTTCAAGGGGAGGGCTGGGGTGGGGATGGGGTTTTACGCGGAATTCTTCCCCCCATCCCCCCATCCCCCCATCCCCCCATCCCC
>JAUYFZ010000185.1 GCA_030689585.1 Rhodocyclaceae bacterium
AAACGGATTTCAGCTTGTCGAAGAAGTCAAATACCACCTCCGCCAAGGGCATTTCATAGGTTAGATGCACCTGACGACCGTGATAGCGCATGTCAATCTGGTTGCCCCGTTTACCGATACATAGCGTAATGACTGCCCCCACGTAATCCTGTGGCAGGAAAATCTCCGTGGTAATGATCGGTTCTCGAATCTCCTCGATCTTCTGAATTTCCGGCAGTTTGGCGGGGTTTTCAACCAGTATCACGCTGCCATCACGCTGCAATACTTCATAGACAACCGTGGGAGCCGTGGTAATCAGGTCTTGGTCGAATTCTCGCTCTAGGCGTTCCTGCACGATTTCCATGTGCAGTAACCCCAGAAAACCACAACGGAATCCGAACCCCAATGCTTGCGAAACTTCGGGTTCGTAACGTAACGAGGCATCGTTCAACTGTAGTTTTTCCAGCGATTCGCGCAGGCCATCGTACTGATTAGCCTCGACAGGATACAGCCCTGCAAACACCTGAGGCTTAATCTCCTTGAAACCGGGCAGAGGCGTACTGGCCGGTTTATCGGCCCGTGTGACCGTATCCCCCACCTTGGCCGCATGCAATTCCTTGATACCGGAGATGATGAAACCCACCTCTCCAGCTGAAAGTCGATCTTTTGGCTGCGATTTTGGCGTAAACACACCCACCTGTTCGCATAAATGCTGAGTTCCCGTCGACATCAATCGAAGTCGATCCTTGGCTTGCAAAGTGCCGTCGATCACCCGCACCAGCATCACCACGCCCACATAGTTATCGAACCAGGAATCGATGATGAGTGCCTTGAACGGTGCATTGGGGTCACCCTTGGGAGGAGGGATGCGTGCAATGACGGCTTCCAGAATATCCGTAATCCCCATGCCACTTTTGGCCGAACAGGGAATGGCATCCTCGGCATCGATACCGATGACATCCTCGATTTCGGCTTTTGCTGTTTCGGGGTCGGCCTGGGGCAAATCCATCTTGTTCAACACGGGAACCACCGTCACGCCCAGATCGAGAGCCGTATAGCAATTCGCCACCGTCTGCGCCTCCACCCCCTGCGAGGCATCGACGACCAGCAATGCTCCCTCACACGCAGAGAGTGACCGGCTGACTTCATAGGAAAAATCGACGTGCCCGGGGGTATCGATCAGATTCAGTTGATAACGCTGACCATCCCGCGCCTGATAGAACAAGGCCGCAGTCTGGGCTTTGATGGTGATTCCCCGCTCTTTCTCGATATCCATGGAATCGAGTACCTGAGCTTCCATCTCCCTGTCGGAGAGGCCTCCACACAGATGGATAATGCGATCGGCTAAGGTAGATTTGCCATGATCAATATGGGCAATGATAGAAAAGTTTCGGATGTGATTCACTGATTACGTCAACCCTAGGTGATGCGCTACTTTGTCCAATGCTAAATCGCAAGTCATCAGACGTGCGCCATGTTGTTCTGCCAAGGCTAAATACAAAGCATCATAGGCAGTCAATCCGTGAGTTTCTGCCAAAACGCAGGATGACAGTATTAACGTTTCATGCTCACAAAAACGGATGGGCAATGATGTCATCGCTTGCATCAATTCGCTCAGCTCTTGTGAAGACAGTTCACCTCGTCGCCGTTTACGTAACAGCACACTCGCCGCTTCCACCAGCAATAATTGAGGTGCCAAGACAACATCAATACCGCTGGATGCTCGATTAAATGCAACCTCAATCTCTGGATGTAAGGGACCATCCGGTATGAACAAACGAATCAACGCAGAGGTGTCAATCACCCATATCATCTTGCACGATCCTCTCGTACATCCGTGACTGTATCGCCTAACGTACGTCCGGCCAGACGCGTTCGCCATGTTCGTGCTGCCGTCAATCCAGGACCCGTAAATAACCGTACTTCTCTTTCAATCAAACAACGTACCTGCTCTTGCATGCTCCGATGGTTAACCGCTGCCATAATTTTCACGGATTCATACAAATCATCTGTTAAATTGCGAATACTTAACGCTCTCATCATCCCCTCCTTTGCTATCATATTGCATCCATTTTTATGATAGCACATTGCAAACAATCCATGAAATTCATCAGGCGATGACACATCACTTCGATATTCTCGTGCTAGGCAGCGGGTTAGCAGGCCAGTCGCTGGCATTACGGCTGGCGGATACCCATCGCGTGGCACTTCTGACAAAACGCAGTATCGAGGATTCTGCCACCGCTTGGGCGCAAGGGGGAATCGCCGCAGTCCTCGACGATACTGACTCTATTGAAGCGCATATCCGTGACACGCTGGAAGCCGGAGGGGGGCTTTGTGACCCGGTGTCGACACGCTTTGTGGTGGAACGGGGCCGCACCGCCATCGACTGGCTCATCGCACAAGGCGTTCCCTTTACTCGCACGAATACCGGTTATCACCTAACGCGTGAGGGAGGGCATAGCCATCGTCGCGTCATCCATGTGGCCGATGCCACCGGAGCGGCGGTTCAACAAACATTGAACGCCAAGACTCGCGCTCATCCTAATATCACGATCTTGGAGCATCATCTTGCTATTGATCTCATTACAGGAGCCAAACTGGGCTTACCGGACAATCGTTGTTGGGGGGCCTATGTTCTCGATATCGAACGCGACGAAGTATTTACCCTGTCAGCTTCCCACACGATCATCGCCACAGGAGGCGCAGGCAAAGTCTATCTTTACACCAGCAACCCAGACACCGCCACAGGAGACGGCATCGCTATGGCGTGGCGTGCGGGTTGTCGGGTCGCCAATATGGAATTCATTCAGTTTCATCCCACCTGCCTGTATCACCCTCATGCCAAATCCTTTTTGATTTCTGAAGCCTTGCGGGGTGAAGGCGGTATTCTGCGTCTGCCTGACGGAACACGCTTCATGCCCGCTTACGACCCACGGGCAGAACTGGCACCCCGTGACATTGTGGCTCGCGCCATTGATGACGAAATGAAACGCCACGGACTCGATTGCGTTTTTCTGGACATGACCCACAAGGGAGAAGCCTTCCTGCTGGAACATTTCCCGAATATTCATGCCCGCTGCCTAGGACTAGGTATCGACATGGCCAAACAACCGATTCCCGTCGTACCCGCCGCCCACTACACCTGCGGTGGGATTATGGTCGATATGGCCGCACGCACCGATCTACCCGGACTGTATGCGTTAGGCGAAGCCTCCTGCACGGGCCTGCACGGCGCGAATCGATTGGCCAGTAATTCCCTGCTGGAATGTGTTGTATTCAGTGAAGCCGCCGCGCACGACATCCTGAATCAAAAGCCGCCCTCTCCTCCTTCCCTGCCCCACTGGGACGAATCCAGGGTGACCGATGCCGATGAAGAAATCGTCCTATCCCACAACTGGGACGAATTGCGCCGGTTCATGTGGGACTACGTTGGCATCGTGCGCACGACCAAACGTCTGGAACGTGCCTTGCACCGTATCCGTCTTCTGGAAAGCGAAATCGCGGAATATTACGCAAACTTCCGCGTGAGTAACGACCTGATCGAATTGCGCAATCTGGTGCAAACAGCACACCTCATCATCCGAAGCGCAAAACGACGGCACGAAAGCCGAGGATTACATTTCAGCCGTGATTACCCTGAAACCCAATCCAAGGTAAAAAATACTGTGATCAAAGGGCGAGGATGAGGTTTTGACCAATTTTCGGGCTCTATGCGGTTTGTAGTGGGTGACATGCCATATCGCTGACATGACAGTCTCCCTCCCCTTCAAGGGGAGGGTTGGACGAAGCCGCTACCGCGGAGGATACGGTGGTAATGATGACGTGATGGTGGTTTGGTTTCAAAAT
>JAUYFZ010000310.1 GCA_030689585.1 Rhodocyclaceae bacterium
GAAACAGACGATGAGGCATCAGGCAAAGAGGCTAAAAGCGGCGTTCGTTGCTTGTTCAGCGGACGCGTAGGCTTGGGAAATACGTTGGCGGGTGGCTTCACTCACCTCGGCGGAGGGGGGAACAGGCTCGGCATTGGGGGCGCGTTCGTTTCGGGCAGAGGGAGATTCGGACGATAGTGGCCGCTCGCTTTCGTCTGCGGAGGAAGGCTTTTCAACGGATTTCTCCTTTTCAACGGATTCCTCCTTTTCAGAAGATTGCTCCGCGACTTCTTCGCGCTGCTGCACGACCAAATCTGATCGCCCCTGGGCTTCCATTTGACTCCCCACGGCGGCGACGCGATGATCCTGTGGGCTGGGGTCGCGGGGGGCTAATGCTGCAATCTGAATGCGCTCGCCCTTGTCGATATTGCGTCGGGGTTCGCGTTCCGAAGAGGTGTCGATGGAGACTTCGCCGGAGACAGCATATTGTTTGTCGTCGGGGCCTTTGGTATAGGTGAAAGTCGCCCCGCTGGTCACCACACCGGCACCGGCTCTCAGGTGGGCGGCTTCATGTTCGCGGACATTGCGGTCTATTTGCTGAAGTTCTGCCACCCGGCGTTGATCTTCGGCAGAGAGTTCGCTTTTGGTGAAACGGGTTTGCGAGACCCCCTCAGCATCCGGTAAGGTGCCTCTTGTTTGATCGCGCAGCATGAAAAGCTCAGAGAGTTTCGAGCTGGAGATGCTGTTAGCATGAAGAGAGGAGCCGAGCGTCATCATGGCGTTGATTTTCTTGTGATGAAACGCCGAGGAATGTAACGCAATCGTCACCTGATTTCAACTACAATCTTGCCCCATGAAACTTTCATTTTCCTGGTTTGCACTATTGCTCTTGACGATGCCTGTGCAAGCGCAACTTTCCATTGAAATCACCGGGTCAGGAGCCACGCGGATTCCCGTGGCGATTGCCGATTTGTCCGGTGAACGCACGATCGGTCAGGCTATCGGTTCGGTGGTGCGTGCCGATCTGGAAAGAAGTGGCTTGATCCGGTTGGTCGACACCGCCGGAAGTGTTGTCGATGAAAACGCCATCGGTTGGGCGGACTGGAAAACCAAAGGGGCGGACGCTCTCATGCTGGGTAGTGTGACCCCGCTTGCCGAGGCGGGACGCTATGAAACACGCTTTCGGTTGATGGATGTCCAGAAACAGGCTTCACACGGGGGGCAGGTCGCGGCTCATACCAGTCACCAAGTTCGCACCGTGGCGCATCGCATGGCGGATTTCATTTACGAAAAACTAACCGGTGAACCGGGTATTTTTTCGACTCGCATCGCGTATGTCATTAAAAGTGCGAGCCGTCATGAATTGCAAATCGCCGATGCCGATGGCAGTAACGCACAAACGGCGTTGGCTTCTCGTGAACCTATTATTTCGCCCATGTGGTCTCCGGAAGGGTTGCGCATCGCCTATGTGTCGTTTGAATCCAAAAAACCTGTCATATGGGTGCATGATCTTTCATCGGGTCGTCGTCATGTAGCGGCTAATTTTAAAGGGTCCAACTCCGCACCGGCCTGGTCTCCCGATGGCAAGAAACTCGCCGTGGTGCTGACCAAGGAGGGTAATTCCCAACTCTATCTCGTCAATGCGGATGGCAGTGGCGTGGTTCGCTTGGCGGTGTCGAACGGCATTGACACGGAACCACGATTTTCTCCAGAGGGCGGGTTTATTTATTTCACCTCTGACAGGGGGGGCAGCCCTCAGATCTATCGAATTCCCGTCGCGGGGGGCGAAGCCCAGCGCATCACTTTTGAAGGCAGTTACAACGTGACCCCGCGTCCTTCGCCGGATGGCAAGCGGTTGGCCTTTATTTCTCAGGGGGAAGGCCGGTTTCGATTGGCGGTGATGGAACTTGAATCTAGGCAAATTCAGATATTGACCGATTCTGCCAAGGATGAATCGCCCACGTTTTCTCCCAATGGACGAATGATTCTTTACGCCACTGAAGTGGGTGGGCGCGGTGTATTGGCGGCGGTCTCTTCCGATGGCCGAGTGAAGCAGAAGTTGTCGATTCCAGCGGCGGATGTACGAGAGCCTTCCTGGGGTCCCTTTATGAAGTAATTAATTTATAGGAGATTGGATCATGCGTTGTTCGTCGTTATCACTGTTGGCTGCCTCCCTGTTACTCGCTGCCTGTGCAGCCGAGCTTCTGGCTCCGGAACAAAAGCCGGTGGCTACGGAAGTCCGTGCGCCCAAGGCGGTTGTCGTGGCTGAAACGCCGACCCCCGTGCTTGCTCCTCCCGCTCCCGTCATTGTCGATGCTTTTGATCCGGTCAACCTCAAAAACCCGCAGAGTATTTTGTCCAAGCGCACTGTGTTTTTCGATTACGATCAATATGTTATCCGCGAAGAATTCAAGGCACTGGTCGAGGCCCATGCCAAGTTTCTGGTGAAGAACCCGAAGATGAAAATGTTGATTCAAGGCAATGCGGATGAGCGCGGTAGCCGCGAATACAACGTGGCCCTCGGTCAAAAACGAGCCGAAGCGATCAGAAAGGCGTTGGCTTTACTAGGCGCACCGGAAGGACGGGTCGAAGCCGTCAGCCTAGGTGAAGAAAAACCAAGATGCACCGAACACGCCGAGAGCTGCTGGGCACAAAACCGTCGTGGCGACATGTTGTATTCGGGCGAGTATTGATTGAGTAACTAAGATGGTTACGACCATTGAAGCTTTGGAGTCGGAAGTGTTAAACCTTCCGGCTTCGCAGCAATCGTTGTTGCTTGAACGTCTTATGACGGGGTTGAACGCGAATCCCGACATTACAGAGGCTTGGGAACGAGAGGCTATACGCCGAAATTCCGAGGTGGATTGTGGAATAGTCTGTCTTGTTCCCGGTATTGAAGTAATTGAACGGTAACTACTCAGGTCAGCATCAACCTCACTCCCCTTTCAGGGGAGGGTTGTACCAAGTCCCCTCCCCTTCAAGGGGAGGGTTAGGGTGGGGATGGGGTAAAAGTTGCGCGATATTTGTAACAGATTGAATTTACTTGGATCACAATTTCCACCATCCCCCTCCCA
>JAUYFZ010000003.1 GCA_030689585.1 Rhodocyclaceae bacterium
GGGGAGGGCTGGGGTGGGGATGGGGTTTTACGCGGAATTCTTCCCCCCATCCCCCTCCCTGCCTCCCCCTTGAAGGGGGAGGAGAGCTGTGTTCCGACCGGACCTGAGTAGTTACCATATTTTTTATCCAACGACGGAGGATGCCAAGGTCGACCATGCCTATTGCCATTGCCTTGATACTTTCTTCCCTGTTGCATGTCACGGCGATTGTCATGCCGGGTTGGGAATTGCCGGAAAGTACAGCCCTCCCTCCATCGGTTATTGAAGCGCATTTGGGAGGGAAGGTTAGTACGACCCTCGCTCCTCGCTCCTCCATTCCTCGCCCACCTCGGAGGGTTTCTGTAGGGCAGGAATCCTTTGCGACACCGCAGCCTGCCGCTGAAATAGCTCCTCTGCCACTGGCCCCTACGTTACCCGCCCCTGCTGAACTTTCCAAACCGCCCATCGTTGAAACCCCCGTCGTTGAAGACCCCATCAGTGAAGAACCCGTCGTTGAAAAGCAGTTACCGCTGATGCCCCCTCCTTGGGCAGGGCGTGGGCAAATTCGGTATCTTGTTTTTTACGGTGAAAATTCCTTCATGATCGGCGAAGCAATTCATGAATGGACGGTAGAAGAGGGGCGTTACTCGTTAAAATCGACGGCTGAACCTAAAGGGTTGGCGGCGTTACGTGGAAAAGTGCGTCGTCAGTCGAGTGAGGGGGATATAACCGCCACAGGTTTACGGCCTCGCATTTTTCGCGATCAGCGCGAGGGACGCGAAGCAGACATCGTGACCTTCGATTGGGAAGCGCGAAGGGCTACTTTTACGAATGGACGTGCACCGGTGGTGTTAGTAGAAGAAGCGCAGGATATGCTGTCGGTGTTTTATCAATTAGCCTGGCATCAACCCTCGCAAACGATAGACTTGCCGGTAGCAACCGCAGGACGGATGGGGCGCATGACGTTTACCTGGGTTGGGAAAGAATCGTTGGTGTTGTCAGCAGGATCAGTACCGACGCTGCATCTGCGGGCACAACAATCGGGTAGTGCGGAAGCAACCGATGTTTGGCTGGCTCCTTCATTGGACGGTTTACCGGTCAAAATTCGTCACACAGATAAAAAAGGTGAAATATGGGAACAAATAGCACAGTAGTGACATGGCCGATTGAGGATGCCGTATCCGTAGTGACGGCATTGCTCAAATTTCGCGAGCCTGCCGATGGCGTGCTGTCCGCTTGGTTCAAGGCTCATAAAACGGGGAGTCGCGAGCGTGCTTTCATCGCGGAAACAGCCTATGCCGTTTTGCGGCGGAAGCGGTTTCTGGAATGCGTGCTTCAGGATGAGATGACACCCAGACGGTGCGTCTTGGCTACGTTGCTCTTTGTGCAGGGTTTAAGCCAACGACAGTTGATGGATTCCGTTTCACCTGGCTTGGCAAAATGGCTGGTGGGGTTAAAAGAGCGCGTCACAGCGAATCCCCCTATCCTGACTCCGGCAGAACAGACCGATTTACCCGATTGGTTATACGAGCAGTTATTAAATTATTTTTCTCCAGAAGCCTTGTTGGCCCTCGCTCGCGCCTTGAACCAGCCTGCGCCGCTGGACATTCGCGTCAATCCAGCCAAGGCGACGCGAGAGGAAGTGCTTTCGCAGTTGTCGAGGGAAGGATTCGATATCGAACCGTGTCCCTATTCACCCTTGGGGCTTCGAATCAAAGGAAAACCCTACATTGCCCGTCATCATCTTTATCTTGAAGGCCGGTTTGAAGTGCAGGATGAAGGCAGCCAACTTCTGGGGTATCTGCTGGCCCCGAAGCGGGGCGAAATGGTCGTGGATTTTTGCGCCGGCGCGGGGGGCAAGACACTGTTATTGGGGGCGTTGATGCGTTCTACGGGGCGACTCTATGCCTTCGATGTATCAGATAAACGATTGGCGAAGTTGAAACCGCGTCTGGCAAGATCCGGGTTATCTAACGTGCATCCGGCCTGTCTCGCCAACGAAAACGATTTACGCGTGAAGCGACTGGCCGGAAAGATCGACCGTGTGTTGATTGACGCGCCGTGTTCGGGTTTGGGCACGTTGCGGCGCAATCCCGATCTCAAATGGCGGCAGACACCGGAATCCATTGCAGAGTTATCGCACAAACAGGCTGCCATTCTGCAGGGAGCCTCCCGACTGGTGCGTCCCGGTGGCCGCATCGTCTATGCCACTTGTTCGCTTCTCACCGACGAAAATGAAGCAATCGTGGATGCTTTCCTAGCGGCGCATGACGAATTTGTGCGGGTATCGGCGGCTGAGGTGCTGAAAGCGCAGGGCATCGCTTGCGGTGAGCAGATAGGCGATGATTTTCATTTACTGCCGTCGACCCACGGGACGGATGGTTTTTATGCCGCTGTTCTGGAGCGTCGCCCGTGAGATGGTTCGCCGTTGTGGGATGTTTGCTGATCTGGACGCCCTCCCAGGCGGTCGGGCCACTCACCGGTGGAACGGTGGAGGTGCTCTTCACCCCTTGGGATGACGCAGAAGGGGCCTTGCTACGCATCATCGGTCAGGCGAAGGCGACCATTCATGTCCAAGCCTATAGTTTCACGAGCCGCAACCTTGGATGGGCACTGTCGGAAGCGAAAAAACGGGGGGTGCATGTTGAAATACTGGCCGATCATCGACAAGCCTTTGAAGGTAAAAACAGCCTTATCGGACAATTACACGAGGCGAAAATTCCGGTTCGGTTTGAGACTCGCTATGCGTCGGCACACAACAAGGTCATGATTATTGATGCCGAGATGACGCAACCGATCGTGATCACCGGCAGCTACAACTTCACGTTTTCTGCCCAGGCCCGCAATGCCGAAAACCTTATTTTCTTTAGAAACAATCCGCCGTTGGCCCACGCTTATCTTGAGAACTGGAAGCGACACCGGAAAGAATCTGTTTCCTGGGCCGAAGGTGTTGCCATCAAACCGAAACAATTTTACAGGTGATCCCATGTTGTTAACCCTTGAAGACCCTCCAACCGCCCGTCGATTTGCTTTGTTTGATCTGGGATTTCGTCCATTTTTCCTATTGGCATCGGCCTATGCGGTGCTCTCTATCGGGTTGTGGATGGGCCTTTATTTCCTAGGGTTGCCACTGGCCCCAGAAGGAATTCCCCCGACTTTCTGGCATGCCCATGAGATGGTCTTTGGATTTGGTTTTGCCGTGGCTGCCGGTTTTTTGCTCACGGTGGTACAAAACTGGACAGGTCGCCCGACGTTGAAAGGCCGTGGTTTGGCCGTGTTAGCGGGCACTTGGGTGACAGCGCGACTGCTTTTTCTGTGCCACGCCCCGTGGGGCCTCCTAGCATTGGCCGACACGTTGTTTGCAGCGGGATTGACCTGGGCGGTGGTCATGCCGCTGCTGCGAGCGAAACAGTGGCGCAATCTCCTGATTTTCGCGACCAAGCTCACCATCATGCTGATCGCCAATCTTTTGTTTTATGCAGGTGCCATGGGATGGCTGGAAGATGGGGCGCGAGCCGGACTTTATACGGGGATTTATATCCTCGTGGCCTTGATTCTGACCGTGGGCCGGCGAGTATTGCCCTTTTTTATCGAACAGGGTATCGGTTATCCCTTACGCCTCAAAAACTCAAAAGCCGTTGATCTCATCAGCCTAGCCGGATTACTGGGTTTATGGCTGTCGGAGATGTTCCTACCCGCTTCTGCTGCGACGATCACTTTTGCACTGGTGACCGCACTTCCCCAGATGATCCGGTTGTTCTGGTGGTATCCCCCGCGAGGACTGTGGGCCAAGCCGCTGTTGTGGGTGCTGTGGATGGGTATCCTGTGGATCACGTTGGGGTTGTTGATGAAGGCGTTGGCGGAAGGCACGGGGATGATTTCTCACTACGCCGCCTGGCATGCGATCACCTATGGTGGCATCGGCATGATGACGATGGGCATGATGGCGCGGGCTTCCTTGGGCCATACCGGACGCAGTGTGTTCAAGCCACCGAGTTACCTCACCCCGCTGTTCATCGCACTGGCCGTGGGTGCGGTGATGCGTAGCCTCGTGCCGGTTGTGCTACCGGAATGGACGAATCTGGCGGTAGCCACTTCACAGGTGATCTGGATGATTGCCTTTGGTGTTTTCTGCCTGCGCTACGCCCCGATGTGGATCGGGCCGGAAGCGCGGGGGCGGTAGCACCTCGCCCTGCCTGACCAAACTAAAATCCGTTTTTAGTTTAGTCACTCGCCATGTATCAACAACGACAACTCGCCCATACGTTGCAGCAAGCCTTGGCAGGATTTCCTGCCGTCTGGGTCATGGGCTACCGTATGCACACATCTTTTAACTTGTTGATTGCACATGGGAAAAGAGACGCACCAAGTTCCCTCCCCTTCAAGGGGAGGGTTAGGGTGGGGATGGGGTATCTATGGCATTGTATTTGTAACTGATTGAATTATAT
>JAUYFZ010000014.1 GCA_030689585.1 Rhodocyclaceae bacterium
AGGGAGACAACCGATGCGCCTTGCTCCTCCCCCTTCAAGGGGGAGGCTGGGAGGGAGAGATGCTCCTCCCCCTTCAAGGGGGAGGCTGGGAGGGGGATGGGGAATGTGTTTCACGTTAACAATTTAATGCCAATTTAGGAGAAACAACGATGCGATATTTACTTATCACCTGCTTTACCGCCCTGATCGGATTGGGTCTGATGGTCCAGGATGCCGAAGCTCGTCGGATGGGCGGCGGTAAATCCTTCGGCATGAGCCGTAGCGGTAATGCAATGCAACGACAATCCGCGCCGCCTTCCGCACCGGCTGCCACGCCAAAACCGGCGCAAGGGGCGACGGCGGCGGGGGCCACCCCTCCTGCGAGTGGAGCCAGTCGCTGGCTCGGTCCCTTGGCAGGCATTGCGGCCGGCATCGGATTGGCCGCCATGCTTTCTCATTTTGGGTTGGGTGAAGGATTCGGTACTATCCTTTTGATAGCGGCTTTGGTTTTTGGAGCCTTTTTCCTTTTCAGGATGCTGTCCAAGCGTTCGGCTCCTGCGTTGCAGCCTGCGGGAAAGGGAATGCGTTTTGAAGCTCCCGCGAATGTTCAAACCACTAATCAAACCACTACTCAACCCTCACAGGAAACAGACACTTGGAGCACCCCCGCTGTTCCTGACGATTTTGATGTCACTGGATTTTTGCGTGAAGCTAAGCTCGGATTCCTGCGTCTTCAGGCGGCCAACGATGACGGTAATCTCGACGATCTTCGTCAGTTTGTTACACCGGAAGTTCTGGCTGAAATCACCCTGCAACTGGACGAACGCGAAGGAAAAACCCAGCAGACCGATGTCACAGGTCTCGAAGCCGAATTAACCGATCTCGTCACAGAAGCCGGCCATCACATCGCCAGCGTTCGTTTTTACGGGCAGATCAAGGAATCGGAGGCTCCGCTGACCGCACTCGATGAAGTCTGGCACATGACCAAACCCACCGATGGTCGTTCAGGATGGGTCGTAGCAGGGATACAGCAGTTCTAGCTATGCCTCCGGGAATATCAGCTTGTAGTGTTGTAGATTTTCCTCGAAGGCATTGCATGCTTTTAGTGTGGTTATCAGCGCGGATCGCGGTAATCCATAGTTGAAGGCGGCAGTCCATTGCTGAATGCGAATCATGGCACGCAAATAAGCGGTCGGGTCATGGTGGTTGGACAATGCCTTCAAAGGAAGCAAATAGTCCTCTCGATATACGGTCGGAACGATGATGCGCGACAGTCCGGCAGCAGAAAGTTCTGCGTTCATTACCAGGCGTGCTGTCCGACCATTGCCATCTAGGAACGGATGCACTTCGGCAATGACGAACATCGTCATCATGGCGCGAGCAAACGGATCATCGAGCGCGTGGATTCGCGCAAAGCCTTCCCGCAAGGTGCCCGGAACCAAGAGCGGCTCAACAAACAAGGTACTACCCACCTGGTTAGACTTATCTTTCCACTCACCAGGATTTTTGTCTGGACGTGATTGCATAACCAGCGCATTGATCGACTTCAGATTGGTTAGAAAGTCATCTTCCGTTCGTGCTGAACTATTGCGCCAAGGAGTCTGTAACGCCGCGTGAAAAGTGCCCAGCACGTCGTGAGAATCTGCTGCGCGGTTATGAATAACTTTTCCTTCAAAGACAATTTGTTCAGCCTCCGACACGAGAAAGGTGGTGCCTTCGATATAGTTTGAAAAATAGGATTCGAAGAAAGCAAAATTTTCCAGTGTCTGCCCAGCAGCCGCCCTGCCTAGAATTTGAGGCATGACGTGGGTTTTCAGATGTGAGAACAGTGCATCGAACAGTTCCAATCGAGTAGGGTCATACGGCTTACCAGCGACACGCGCAAGAGCCTGGCGGCTATGTAGTTTATGGTGTTCGTGTGTGCCCAACAAAGTGCCAATAATCTTGTCAAGACGAGCGAATTCTTTTTTCATGTCCAACGCATTTGCCAACGTCCGGCAGGTATCGCGTAAACGATTTAAGCCATGTTCTCCACGTAAAATCAATCGGTTATCCAGATAGGCTTCCAGTACTTCCCTAGAGATCACCCGTTCGGCGACTCCTTTGGCAGCGGTCAGGTTTTCCAGTAACCAACGGGATTCGCTGGCGAGATAAACGCTCTTGAGTTGCGCATCTTTCGCTTCACCTTCGATGATCGGTCCCATCCCAGGAATCACATGAACGATCAGCCCCGGTAGTTCAACCGTTCGTCGCGTTTTTCCACGTGTCACATAGAGCCGACCTTCCTCCGGGCGAGCAACCATGGCGGAGCGGAAACTTACCACCCCACCGGGTAGTAGCTGGCCGACGATAATTGGCCAGTTACGCAGGACAATAGCTGACAGCGGGCTATCAAGGTTGCCCGTATAAACTCCGGTATATATTTTGCGCAAGCGACCATCCGCCGCCATGCGCAGTATCCGCCTAGCGTGCGCCGCATCGCCAGCAGCGGTAAAGACGATTTCAAGGGAAGTGTCGTTTCTTTGCGCAATTACCATCAAAAATCAGCCTCACCTGTCCGAAATGTGCTGGATTCTACCGGGCGATTGTCCGAAATACAACAGATTATCCGTCGTGTGATTAGCTATCCACGTAACCACTCAGGTCCGGTCGGAACACAGATCTCCTCCCCCTTCAAGGGGGAGGCCGGGAGGGGGATGGGGGGAAGAATTCCGCGTAGAACCCCATCCCCACCCCAGCCCTCCCCTTGAAGGGGAGGGAGATTGACTCC
>JAUYFZ010000015.1 GCA_030689585.1 Rhodocyclaceae bacterium
CGATCCTTGTTTTCACCCGAGTCGGTGAGTTGTTTATACAACTTTAAAGCGACAACGGCCATGTTGTAATCCTTTTTTGTAACTACTCAGGTCCGGTCGGAACACAGCTCTCCTCCCCCTTCAAGGGGGAGGCAGGGAGGGGGATGGGGGGGGGAATTCCGCGTAAAACCCCATCCCCACCCCTGCCCTCCCCTTGAAGGGGAGGGAGATTGACCCCACCCCTGCCCTCCCCTTGAAGGGGAGGGAGATTGACCCCACCCCTGCCCTCCCCTTGAAGGGGAGGGAGATTGACCCCGACCTGAGTAGTTACCATTTTTTAAAACTCCGCCCACTCATCGCTATTGCCATTGGCTGTGTTGAGTGACTTTGGGGCGGCTTTCATGAGACGTTTGGGGGTGGCATCGCGCAAGGCCGGGGCGGGGAGATGGGAGGATGCTTTTTCTTCTGCCAGTTTGAACATGCCCACGGATTGAACGAGGCTTCTGGCCTGTTCTTCCAGACTTTCCGCTGCCGCCGCCGCTTCTTCTACCAACGCGGCGTTTTGTTGCGTGACTTCATCCATTTGCGTGACGGCTTTTGTCACTTGGTCGATGCCTGAACTTTGTTCGCGGCTGGCATCGCTGATGCCGGTGACAAGGTGCGTTACTTTTTCGAAGGAGGTGACAACCTCGTCCATGGTGCGGCCCGCATTGCCCACTAGTTTTGTGCCCGATTCCACTTTGTCTACCGATTCGGCAATCAATGTTTTGATTTCCTTGGCAGCCGTGGCTGAACGTTGCGCTAGGTTTCTGACTTCGGAGGCGACGACGGCGAATCCTCGGCCTTGTTCTCCCGCGCGGGCGGCTTCGACGGCCGCATTCAAGGCCAGAATGTTGGTTTGGAAAGCGATGGAATCAATGACGGTGATGATGTCGGCGATCTTCTTGGAACTTGTCTGGATTTCGCCCATGGTGACAATAACTTCTTTGACCATCGCCCCACCCTTGACGGCGATGTCGTTGGAATTCTTGGCAAGTTCGTTGGCCTGGCGCGAATTGTCGGCGTTGTTGCGAACGGTGGCGTTCAGTTCCTCCATGGAAGAAGCCGTTTCCTCCAGACTGCTGGCCTGTTCTTCCGTGCGTGCGGACAGGTCCTGATTGCCCGCCGCGATTTCCTGTGCGGCGATGTTGATGGCTTCGGAGGCTTCCTTGATGCGACCGACGACCTCGCGCAACCGTCCTACGGTGGTATTGGTGTCATCTTTCAACTGACCAAAGATGCCGGAATATTCGCCTTCGACGGTGCGGGTCAAATCACCTTTCGCCATGCGGCCTAATACTTCGATGGTGGTGGAGAGGGCATTGGCGGTTGTTTCCAACACTTCGTTGATGCCCTCGGCCAATCCGGCGAAGAAGCCGGATTTTCCTTCGAGACTCAGGCGAGCGGAATAGTCTCCCATGGCCGCCGCCTGCACGATTTCGTCGATCTCACGTTCCATGACGGCTTCGGTCGACCGATCTATCCAAGTGGTGACTCGGCCCAGCGGTTGGCCTTGAGCGTCGAGAATGGGGCGGGCGGAGAGCCGTAGATGACGATTGTTCAGCATGATATCTATGTCATGTCCGTGTAACGCGGCATCGTTTAGGGCTGACTGATCGTTGGGGTCGGTGAGGACGGTTTCCGTTAATTTTTTGCCAATAAGGTCTGTGAGGGTGCGACCACTGACGGTCTTCAACAGGGATTCTGCGGCAGGGGTGGCGTGCATGAGCACCCCTTGCGCATCGGAAATCGTGATGGCCGCCGTGGAACTGTATAAGCCGACTTTGATGCGCGTCATTTCAGTGGCTTCCCGTCTAGTTTCAGAGACTTCAAAACCAGAACTGGTTTGCATGGCTTGCAAGGCTTGGTTGAGTTTACCGATTTCATCGTCGCGATTAATGGCGATGACGTTGGAATAATCCCCCTGGGCGATGTTGCGTAGTACCGTAACAACATTGCGCAGGTCTGTGCGAAGCGTGCGGATAATTCGTGCTGAGAGATAAGCACCGAGTATCAGTAGGAAAAACAAGGCAATGACTTGGGTGTTTCGTGTCATCGTGAAGCGTGTCTGAGACGCATTCATTTCCGTCTCACCTAGTCGAACGTGCCGTTCGCGTAGTACCTCCGCTTTTGCGGCTGATTGAAGATACAGTGGGTTGATTTTTTCCTGGAATAACCCCCAAGCGGTTCCGTTATCACTTTTTTCAATGGCGGCGATGGCGGGATCAAGACCTTCCCGAACGAATCGTTCCCGCAGGGAGGCATAGTCTTCTGCCAACCGACGGTGTTCCTCGGAGCGAATCGTTTTTTGATAGGCGTTCCAGAGTTCAGCCGCTTCAGTGACGTTTTTACGAACTTGTACCATGTAGATGCGATGGTCCGCATGGGCGACGGTGGGATCGTGATGTATTCCCAGCCCGCTCATGGCGATTTGTGTACGATCTTCCGCCATGGCCTGCGTGATTTTGCCCAGAATACGCACGCCTTCGGCACGCTGTCCATAGAGACTGACGGCTGCATCGTTGGTCTTTGACAAGATGACCACAGACAAAAGGGCGGCAATGACGACAAGGAGTCCGATGGCCCCCACAAACCCACCCAGACGTTGGGCCAAAGTAACTTTATCTTGCCAGCCGCTGCCTGTGACGGCCTGACCGTGGCGAATTTTCAGGTTGCCCTGCTTTTTCTCACGGAACTGTCGATAGACGGCTTCATGCGCGGCCACCATGTCGCGGGAAGGTTTGCGACGTATTGAAAGATAACCCGTGATCTGGCCTTTGGTTTCTCCTTTGCCCCAGAGGGGCGTGGCATTGGCCAGTACCCAGTAGAAATCGCCATTCTTGGCACGGTTTTTAACGTAACCCGTCCAGGGGCGAGCGGCGTTCAAGGTATCCCACAGGTCTTGAAATGCTTCCGGCGGCATGTCAGGGTGACGCACGAGATTATGCGGTTCTCCGATCAATTCGGCTTCCGTATAGCCGGACACTTCTAGAAAGTCCCG
>JAUYFZ010000016.1 GCA_030689585.1 Rhodocyclaceae bacterium
TGGATTGCTTTGCAAAAGGAATCTATCCCCCATCCCCTCCCCAACGCTCCCCTTGAAGGGGAGTGAGACTGTCATGTCAGCGATATGGCATGTCACCCACTACAAACCGCATAGAGCCATCATGTTGGCGACCATGACATCTAAAGGACAAATCACTATTCCGAAACTGGCACGAAATGCCTTGCATCTTACTGCGGGTGATCGTATTGAATTCATTTCAGGTGAAGATGGACGTTTGTTTTTATTAACCGTCACAAATTCTGTGCGTAATTTCAAGGGAATTTTGCCAAAACCCGCCCGCACTGTTGAATGGAACAATGCAAATTATCGTATCGGATTGGCTAAGGGAGAATTTGAGGTGCCGGAAAACATTGATGCACATAACAATGAAGTAGCCCATTTGTTTTGCGGCGGTCGTTAAACCATCGTGCAGCGGAATCCATGTACCTGCTTTCGCGAGATGCCATCGTGGCGAATATGGTGCGATGGTGCGGGCTGTTTAACCAATGACCATGCTTGAACACGGCGGACGGTTGCGCGAGGCGGCGGCCTGTTGGGGGATTCCGCTGGCCGACTGGCTGGATCTTTCCACGGGCATCGCGCCTTGGGCTTACCCCGTCCCTTCTTTACCTACCGAGGTTTGGCAACGACTGCCGGAGGAAGGCGACGGTCTTGAAGCGGCAGCACAAGACTATTACGGTGCTCATCATTTAGTCGTTCTGCCCGGTTCTCAGGCAGCGATTCAGCGATTGCCCACGCTGGTTCCACCGGGGCGCGTGGCGGTGTTTATGCCTACGTATGCCGAACATCCTGCGGCATGGCATGCATTCGGGCACAAGTTAGTGCCCTGGGATCAACCAGCAGATTACGCCGTGCTATGCAACCCGAACAATCCGACGGGCCATTGTTTTTCACGCGATGAATTGCTCGATAAAGCGCGAAAAGTCCGTCTGCTGGTAGTCGATGAGGCTTTTATGGATGCCACACCGGAAGCCTCTTTGATCGGTGAAGGGCAGCCGGATAACGTGGTCGTACTGCGCTCACTGGGCAAGTTCTTCGGTTTGGCGGGCGCACGGGTGGGGTTTGCGGTTGCTGACTCGACTCTCCTGACACGATTGGCGGACGCGTTAGGCCCGTGGCCCGTCGCGCATCCGGCCCGATGGGTCGCCCGTCACGCCTTGGTCGATAAGGACTGGCAGGCTACGCAACGTTGGCGACTTGCAGCCGCCTCGAAGCGATTGGCCTTGTTGTTGCGCAATGCTGGGTTAACGTGGAACAACCCATGCCCGCCTGACGAGTGGTTTCATTATTCACGAGTGGCCATCGGTCATGTGTCGTTAGGCACGCCGACAGGCACGGCTTTCTTCCAAACGGTCATCACCCCCAACGCGGCTGAAATTCACGAACAACTGGCCCGACAAGGCATTCTCGTTCGTTGTTTTGAGGAATCTCTGCGTTTCGGTCTGCCCGAAGATGAAGCCGCGTGGCAGCGATTGACCCAAGCTACCACTCAATGCCCGGCATAGCGGCCATGCCGGATTGAAAGGCATGTTTGACTAGGGTCATGTCGGTGACGGTGTCCGCCGCTTCAATCAATGCGGCGGGCGCGGCGCGTCCGGTGATAATCACGTGCTGCTTGGGCGGACGGGCGCGGAAGGTGGCCAACACCTCACCCAATTCAAGCCAGCGATATTTGAGCGCGTAGGTGAATTCGTCCAGCACGATCAGATCAACGGCAGGATCATTCATGGCCTGTTGTGCCACATGCCACGCGGCACGAGCGGCGGCGGCATCTTTGTCGTTGTCTTGCGTCTCCCAAGTAAACCCTTCGCCCATAACGTGCCATTTTAGGCCGGGCTGACGACGAAAAAACGCCTCCTCCCCTGTATCGGTGCGGCTCTTGATGAACTGAATCACGACCACTTTCATGTCATGCCCCAATGCACGGGCAACCAATCCAAACGCAGCAGATGATTTGCCTTTGCCGTTTCCGGTGTGGATCAGAAAAAGCCCTCGCTCACACTGGGCGGTAGCCGTTTTTCCGTCGATCACTGCTTTTTTGCGTTGCATACGGTCTTGATGATTCATAATGCCTCCCGTTGAATTTTACCCCGCCCAGATTGAGGAATACCACGATGGCCTTCGCCGAACAAGCTGTTGTTTATACATGAAACTCGCCATAGTCCGGCAAAAATACACCCCCTTCGGCGGGGCGGAACGGTTCGTCGAACGCGCTCTGTCGGGGCTTGCTTCGCACCCCCTCGATGTCACGATTATCGCCCGTGAATGGACCGATACGCAGGCAGTGCACGCGTATCGTTTTCTTAAAGTCGATCCGTTCTATCTCGGCCGCACTTGGCGCGATGTGGGGTTTTCACATCATATTCAACGCATCTTGGCCGAAAATCGTTTCGATTTAGTGCAAAGCCACGAGCGTATTCCCGGATGTCATCTCTACCGGGCCGGAGATGGTGTTCATGCCACTTGGCTGGAATTGCGCAACCAAGCACGCGGGGGAATATTTACCCACTTAGCACGCGCTGCCACGGCATTATCACCGTGGCACAGTTATATGCTGGAAACGGAAAGCGCCCTATTTCGCGATCCTGCGCTACGCGCTGTTATCTGTAATTCGCACATGGTCAAGGCGGACATTATCAGACGCTTTGGTTTAACGGATGAACAACTTCCCGTGATTTACAACGGAGTCGATCTGGATCACTTCCATACCGGACTGCGTGCGGAACATCGTCGGCGGATGCGTGCGGAATGGGGCATTGCAGAAACCGCCCCCGTCATTCTTTTCGTAGGTTCCGGTTTCGAGCGCAAGGGCGTATTCACCTTGCTTCATACGTTGTCCGCCGTGCCGACAGCGCATCTCGTCGTGGTGGGCAGGGACAAGAATGAACGAAAAGCCGTGGCACTCGCCCAAAAACTTGGCCTAGAAAATCGCGTGCGGTTTTTAGGTGGGCAAAAGGATGTCAGGCCGTATTACGGCATGGCCGATGTTTTTGCGTTGCCCGCGATTTACGAACCCTTTCCTAACGCGGTGATAGAAGCCATGGCGTGCGGCTTGCCGGTCATTACCTCCACCCATTGCGGTGCTGCTGAGGTGATCGAATCAGGTAAAAACGGTTTCGTTTGTGATGCCCTAGATAGAGAGGCATTGCGTCGGCATCTCCTGACATTGTCAGATATTCGTCTTGCGGCAGAGATGGGAGAAACGGCCCGTCGCGCCGTCGAACCATTGAGCATCGCAGCGATGACACAGAAGCTGATAGAGCTTTATCGGCAACTCACTACGCCGTGCTAACATGGAGTCCAACTCCGCATTAGCACCAGCTCGCCTGATCACGAAGCCCACCCCTGTCACATGAAATCCGTTCAATGCGATTAAACGCCCGCCCCCCTTCGCCCCCCTTTCGGGGGGTTCTCATCGGCTCGCTACGCTCGATTGTTACGGGGCACTCCGAATGAGTGTATTTCACGCTAACGGTCATGGCTTGTGCCACCCCGTATCATGAAACTTGCCCCATTGACCCCCATCCCCACCCCAACCCTCCCCTTGAAGGGGAGGGCGACAACCGATGCGCCTTGCTCCTCCCCCTTCAAGGGGGAGGCAGGGAGGGGGATGGGGAATGTATTTCACGTTAAGATCATCCACCGGCATTTGAGTCATGAGTTCCTTACGCAACTTGATGAATATCCCATCGTTACGGTCTTAGGGCCACGTCAATCGGGCAAAACAACACTGGTGCGCACCCTGCTGCCTGATTATCGTTATGTTAATTTGGAAGACCCAGACATCCGGCACTTTGCAATTCATGATCCAAAAGCTTTTTTGCTGGAATATGACACCAAGGTAATTTTTGATGAAGTTCAACGTGTGCCAGAGCTTTTAAGCTATTTGCAGGTCAAAGTTGACGTTAATCGCAATAATGGACAATTCGTGCTAACTGGCTCCCATCAACTGTCTTTACGGGCAGCGGTGAGTCAATCTTTGGCGGGAAGAACGGGCATTTTGTATTTGCTTCCTTTTTCGATAGATGAGCTAACAGCGGCAACCATTAAGTTTGACAATTATGAAACTTATTTGTTTCAGGGGTTTTTGCCGAGAATTTACGATCAGAAACAACGGCCACATATTGCCTACGCCAATTACTATCAAACCTATGTGGAACGCGATGTTCGACAGCTTACCAACATCAAGGATACTGCGATTTTTGAAAAATTCATGCGATTACTAGCGGGCAGAACAGGGCAAATCATGAATTATCAATCGTTGGCAGGAGATGTTGGGGTAGATGGCAAAACCATCAAGCACTGGTTGTCAATTTTAGAGGCATCTTTTATTGTTTTTCCGTTACAACCTTATTTTAATAATTTTGGAAAGAGGGTAATCAAATCACCTAAATATTATTTTATGGATACGGGGCTTCTCTGTTATTTGTTGGGCATTGAAAAAAAGGAACAGGTTTTACGCGATCCATTACTGGGAAGCTTGTTTGAAAATTTAATCATCCTAGAAGTTTTGAAAAGCAGATATCACGCAGGAAGAACACCAAATTTATATTTTTACAGAGATAATCATGGCCATGAAATTGACCTGCTTTATGTTGCTGGTAACGAATTAACTGGAATTGAAATAAAATCTGCCTCAACATGGCATGATAGCTTTGCAAAAAACTTACTGCATTTTTCAAAAAGCAATACAGATCTCAAACGAAGTATTGTTGTCTATAGCGGTAATGCACGAACATTTAGCAGCGGCTTATTGGCTTGCCCATTTGACGCAGTTAAGCCGTTGATTTTTGGTTAGAGGTTGCGAGTTTTATACAAACAAAGATTAAATCTTGCATTTTGAATATGAACAGTTCAAAAGCGATATAATCGGAGCGAGAAAATAAACCAGAGAGACGATCATGGGACTTCCCCTGCGTAACACTGATAAACACTACACCTATGCCGACTATCGCTCCTGGCCGGAGTCTCCTCGTTACGAATTGGTGGACGGCGTAGCCTATGCCATGTCCAGCCCACGTCGGCGGCATCAGGAAGTTTTAGGTGAAATATTTCGTCAGGTCGCCAATGCACTGGAAGGCCGACCTTGCCGACCTTATATTGCCCCTCTGGATGTCCGACTATCCAATGCTGACGAGGCAGATGATCGCGTCGATACAGTGGTTCAACCTGATTTAATGGTGGTATGCGATCCAGACAAGCTCGATGAACTCGGTTGCCGTGGCGCACCTGACTGGATCATCGAAGTGCTCTCGCCCTCCACGGCCAGCCACGACCACATTCTCAAACGACGTGTTTACGAACGGGCGGGCGTGCGGGAATATTGGATTGCCCATCCAGTCGATGGCATCGTAACCATCTACGCACTCAATGCCGGTAATTACGGCAAACCGGAAGTCGTCGAAATGAAGGGTGTGCTGTCCGTTGCCATCCTGCCAGAAGTCGCGATAGATTGGGATCGACTACCGCTAGAAGAAAATCCGGAGTGAAACCCTATGCGATTGAAACAAGAGCAATTGCAAGCGTATCCGTGTCCTGCATTTTGAAAACCGCCCGCGTGGAGGTTTGCTCTCATTCCTTGGCACTTGGTTTGTTTGATGTCATTCTTGAACAACGTAACAAGAAATACATCATCAAAGTAATTATCGCCAGCGGCTCTGAAAAACCTTATTATTTGCGCAAATTCGGCATGTCTGAAAAAGGCTGCTTTATATTGGAGCCAACATTGGACAATCACGGGTTGGTAGATGGGTTGGTAGATGGGTTGGTAGATGGGTTGGTAGATGGGTTGGTAGATGGGTTGGTAGATGGGTTGGTAGATGGGTTGGTAGATGGGCAGCAACGCATCTTGATATTGATCAGGGATAACCCACGCATTTCCAAGCGAGAAATGGCTGCTTCCCTCGACATCAGCACTACCGCTATTGATGAAAACATCGTTGCGCTAAAGGATAAAGGACTGTTACAGCGCATTGGATTGGGTAAAGCGGGCTACTGGGTGCTTTTGGATAATGCTCATGAATAAACAAACTGCGTATCCGTTAAAAATCGTCCACACAGAAGCCTCCGGTGGTTGGGGTGGGCAGGAAATTCGCATCCTCGACGAATCGAAAGGCATGATCGAGCGTGATCACGAGGTTACTGTCATTTGCTCGCCTAAATCTCGTATTTTTGAAGAGGGACTTCGTCGTGGTGTGCCAACGGTTACCTTGCCCATCGGACGAAAAAATCTGAGGGGTTTTCTTGCAATGCGTCGCTGGCTCAAGATGAATCCTGTTGATGTCATCAACACCCACAGCTCCACGGATACTTGGCTTGCCGCACTTGCTTGTCAAACATTGCGACACCCACCGTCGTTAGTGCGAACGCGCCATGTTTCGGTGCCGGTCGCAAATAATTTTGCGAACCGTTGGCTTTATAAAAATGCTATACGGCATGTGGTAACTACCGGAGAATCTTTGCGTCGACAGTTAATCGAGCAAAACGGAATTCCTGCGGAATGCATTACTTCGATACCTACAGGTATTGATCCGTTGCGGTTTCATCCAGGCGATAAGGCAGAAATACGGCGCACATTAGGGCTTAATCCTACGGGGCATTACATTGGAATCGTCGCCACCTTGCGCAGTTGGAAAGGACACTTGTATTTATTAGAAGCTTTTGCCTCGCTGAATCAACCGGAATGGACGCTTCTTATTGTTGGCGATGGCCCTATGCGCACTGCAATTGAGGCAAAAATTATCGAACTTGGGATAGAAAATCGCGTTCAACTGGTGGGGCAACAGAATAACCCGGAAGACTGGTTGCGTGCCTTGGATATTTTTGTGTTACCGTCTTACGCCAATGAAGGTGTACCTCAAGCGTTGTTACAGGCGATGTTTACCGGACTGCCTATTGTGACAACACCTGTGGGTGCTATTCTTGAAGCGGTTAGCGATAATGAAACGGCATTGATTGTGCCTCACAAAAATTCGTTAGCATTGGCTGCTGCACTGACGCGATTGATATCTGATAGCGCGTTAGGTTTGCGGCTTGGTGGGGCTGCACGAGAAAAGGCTAAGATGCACTTTTTGAGGAATTGGATGTTGGATAAAATGGAAAGCATCATGAGCCTTGCGATGGATTTCAAATCATGAAAACAGAGCAAATAAGCTTTAACACTCGCAGAGCGCGTAGCGAATTTGTTGCAAAACGATTTGCAGATGTTATAAATGGGAATGTGCTAGACGTTGGTTGTTATGAAGCTCCTCTTAGAGAATTATTATGCAGCTGCAATTATTTCGGCATAGATATTGCGGGCAATCCTGACATGAAGATTAATATCGATACCGTAGATGGGCTGCCATTTCAAAACAGTTCGAAAGATTGCGTGTTATGCATAGAAGTTCTTGAACACCTTGAGAATTTTCATTCTATATTTGACGAACTTATGCGCATAAGCAATCGCTATATACTTATTTCATTGCCAAATAGTTGGCGAGATGCACGTGTCCCTCTTGAAAGAGGTTGTGGTACTTTCGCTCATTATGGTTTGCCTATCGAAAAACCTACGGATAGACATCGTTGGTTTTTTAACCATACTCAAGCGCATGATTTCTTATTGGAAAAGGCTGGTAGGCATGGACTTAAAGTGATCGAAATGTTTGCTACTGAACCAAAACGACCGATGTTGCTACGTTGGCTGCGCCGTATTTGTTATCCTGGTGATAAGTATATGAATCGTTACAGTCAGACGATTTGGTGTGTGCTGCAGAAATCCCATAATCACACATGACAGCAAGTAAGCAAATAAGTCGCTTATTGATTATTCCGCTAGCGTTGTTACGGCGCATATCCCGTAAGGCATACGATCCTAAACATGAATATTGCCGCATCTTGGTGGCGCATCATTTATTACTGGGCGACACGCTGTTATTGACCCCCATGCTCGCCAAGCTGCGGCAGCGGTATCCTGAAGCCAAAATATGGATGACAGTGATTCCGTCATTGGTTTCTCTTTATGAAGGTTGCCCCTACGGCGTTCGTGTATTACCTTATCACCCCAAACAGGTTTCGACACTATGGCATTGGTTGAAATTTAGTCATTTCGATCTTGCCGTTGTGCCCGGTGATAATCGGTATGCGTGGTTGGCTAGAGCCTTGGGGGCACGCACTATCGTTGCGTTAGCAGGAGACGGACGTGCTTGGAAGGACTGGCAGGTAGATTGGCACGTTCCGTGGCCGAAAGCACCGTGTACTTTGGCGGAAATTTTCATGGCTCTTGTCGATGGTCAGGAACCATCACCCTATACGCCATCGCAATGGCCTTTTGTGGCACCAGAAAACGCGTTACCTGTCTCGTCCTACTGTGTGATGCATGTTAGTGCGCGAAACTCTCTTCGCCGTTGGTCGGCAACTCATTGGCATAGCCTTGCGAACATCATGAGGTTGCGTGGTTTCAGGATTGTTTGGAGCACCGCCCCCGGTGAAGCGGCTTTGCTCGAATCGGTGACTCCTGCATCGAACGATATTCAGATTCCCGGCACGCTTGATTTGTTAGGGTTACGTCATTTACTTACCCACGCGAATCTGTTGATCACCGTTGAAACCGGTATTGCTCATCTGTGTCGGCTAACGGGTACTCCGTCAATCGTTATCTTTGGTCAAGGAAACCCGACGTTGCACGGAAATGAGTCATTTTGGCGATCAGCCAGCCCGATGCAACCCCTGTTCGAGGAGAACATCTCTTGCCGTGACCAATCACATGTGTTTGGTCGCATCCTGCCTTGGGTCAAGCGTTGTGATCGCACCTTAAACTCGTGCGGACAGCCAAAGTGTATTGATGCCATTTTGCCGGAGCAGGTCGCACGGGCGACGGACATTCTTCAATGAAAATATTGATCATCAAACGAGACAAGATAGGCGACATGCTACTCACAACTCCGCTTATTGCGATGATTAAGGCGAAGGCATCCTCTAGTGATCTCCATGTCCTTGCTAATACCTACAACGGCTGGGTAGTACAGAATAATCCGAACGTGGATTA
>JAUYFZ010000037.1 GCA_030689585.1 Rhodocyclaceae bacterium
AGATGTTTGAATCTGTGCTTATGCGTAAACCGGCGGCATCTCGTGATCGTAGTGCAGAAGTTTATCTTCTGGCTCGCCACAAACAGACTGCTACAATCCCCCCTTCATTGCTTCTTTCGGAATAACTGATATGGCGAAGAATTTCCTGCTCTGGTTGGTCATCGGACTTGTGCTGATGAATACTTTTAATCAGTTCAATACGCGTCCACCCGCTCCCACGATGGAATATTCCCAATTTCTCGATGAAGTGGGACAGGGGCATGTCGCCAAGGTGGTGATCCAGGGACGTACCCTAGAAGCCACGACGGTGGATGGCCGAAAGCTCACTTCCTACGCACCGCAGGATTTGTGGATGGTCTCCGATTTGCTCAAGAATAATGTCAAGGTGGTGGCCAAGCCGGACGAGGAACAATCCTTTTTCATGAGTTTGTTTGTTTCTTGGTTCCCCATGCTACTGTTGATCGGCGTGTGGGTTTTCTTCATGCGACAGATGCAAGGCGGCAAAGGGGGGCCTTTCTCCTTCGGACGCAGTCGGGCACGCATGACGGACGAATCTTCCCACACGATCACATTTATGGATGTGGCCGGTTGTGATGAGGCCAAGGAAGAAGTCGGCGAGATTGTCGATTTTCTACGGGACCCTGAGAAATTCCAAAAACTTGGGGGACGCATTCCTCGCGGCATCTTGATGGTGGGCAATCCGGGTACTGGTAAGACGCTGTTGGCCAAGGCCATTGCAGGGGAAGCCAAAGTCCCGTTCTTCGCGGTTTCCGGTTCTGATTTTGTTGAAATGTTTGTGGGGGTAGGGGCGGCGCGTGTGCGGGATATGTTTGAACAGGCGAAAAAGACGGCTCCCTGCATCATCTTCGTCGATGAAATTGATGCCGTGGGACGGCAGCGAGGGGCGGGACTCGGCGGGGGTAACGATGAACGCGAACAGACGTTGAACCAGATACTGGTGGAAATGGACGGTTTTGAACCAGCAGCAGGCGTGATCGTCATTGCCGCCACCAACCGTCCCGAGGTGCTGGACCCGGCCCTGTTGCGACCGGGCCGGTTTGACCGTCAGGTCGTGGTTCCGCTGCCGGATATTCGGGGACGTGAGCAGATTCTCATGGTGCATATGCGCAAGGTTCCCATGTCGAAAGATGTCGATGCTTCCATCCTCGCACGCGGATGTCCTGGATTTTCCGGTGCAGATATAGCCAATCTCATCAACGAAGCCGCTTTGTTTGCGGCCCGTGCGAACAAGCGTGTGGTGGATATGGAAGATTGTGAGCGTGCCAAAGACAAGATCATGATGGGAGCGGAACGGCGCACCATGGTCATGCCGGAAGAAGAGCGCAAAAACACGGCGTACCACGAATCCGGCCATGCCGTTGTCGCTCGGTTGCTTCCTACCAAGACAGATCCGGTTCATAAAGTGACCATCATCCCGCGTGGCCGTGCCTTGGGCCTGACCATGCAGCTTCCGACGGAAGAACGTTATAGTCAGGATCGAGATCGCTTGTTGAGCACGTTGTCCGTGTTATTTGGTGGACGTATTGCGGAAGAAATTTTTATGCATCAGATGACCACAGGCGCGTCGAACGATTTTCAGCGAGCGACCGATTTGGCTCGGCGTATGGTGACGCAATGGGGCATGTCAGATGAATTGGGCCCCATGGTTTACGGGGAAGAAGAAAGCGAGATATTCCTAGGCCGCTCTGTCACCACGCATCGCAACGTATCGGAAGCCACCATGCAGCGAGTGGATACCGAGGTGCGCCGCATTATTGACGCACAGTATGCTCAGGCACGCACCTTGATTGAAGCCAATAAAGACAAAGTAGAAGCGATGGCAGCGGCTCTAATGGAGTTTGAAACGATAGATGCCGACCAGATTGAGGACATCATGACCGGCAAACCGCCTCGCCCTCCCAAACCTTCCACGCCGATTCCGCCTCGATCGACGGCTGCGGACAGACAGCCTGAACCGGAGGTCACTCCCGATCTGACGGAACCGGACGCTCCTGCGGTGGTTTAATGTGAAAGTCGCGTGAGCGACTCTCGAAATATCGAAGGTTTTATGGGTAACGGCTTGGATTGGAATCAACGCGCACCTGAATGAATCACACGCCCTATGAACGCCGTCGAAATTGAAGCCGCCCTATCGGATTTAGCCCTGCAACCCTTCGATGCGGCAGAATTTCCCTTCGCGTTCCTTGCCGCATTCGGCAATAAAGACACTACGCTTAAACGCCTACGCACAGGTAATAACAACGCCTCAGATGTGCCAAATGGCGTGCTTCAGCGCAACAACATCCATATCGCAGTGTGCGAAGCCGGTGTTGTGGGCGACACCATTAAAGCGTTGCATTCAAGTTCGGCTACGCTAAAAGCCCGCGCCAAGTTCATCCTTGCCACCGACGGGCAAACCCTTGAAGCCGAAGAACTGACCAATGGCGAAACCATCGCCTGCGCCTTCACGGACTTCCCCGACCACTTTGGCTTCTTTCTGCCGTTAGCGGGCATCTCCACCATCAAGGAGATCAAGGACAATCCGGTTGATGTGCGCGCCACCGGACGACTAAACAAGCTGTACGTCGAACTGCTGCGCGAAAACCCAGACTGGGCGAAGGACGATCGCCGTGCCGACATGAACCACTTTATGGCGCGGTTAGTGTTCTGCTTCTTTGCTGAAGACACCGATATTTTCAATGGCGATGGCATGTTCACCCACACCGTTGAACAAATGAGCGAGCGTGATGCAGCTAACACCAACGTCGTGCTGTCAGAAATCTTCCGCGCCATGAATACCAAGCCTGCTGAACGCGGCAATGCCCAGCCGCGTTTGCCCAACTGGGCCGATGGCTTTCCCTATGTGAATGGTGGTTTGTTTGCAGGTGCCACCGAGGTGCCGCGCTTCACCCGCATGGCGCGCACTTATTTGATCCACGCTGGCAATCTGAACTGGAAACAGATCAACCCCGACATCTTCGGCAGCATGATTCAAGCCGTAGCT
>JAUYFZ010000039.1 GCA_030689585.1 Rhodocyclaceae bacterium
GAGACTTGTTTGTCCCTTCATTTTTACCCCATCCCCTCCCCAGCCCTCCCCTTGAAGGGGAGGGAGATTGGTACTGCCCTCCCCTTGAAGGGGAGGGAGATTGGTACTGCCCTCCCCTTCAAGGGGAGGGAGGCCGCAACAACCGCTTCGATTACCCACTACAAACCGTATAGAGCCATTTTTCCTGTCGAATCGACCGCATCCGTTAGTTGCCTGCAACCGTCATGCGATGAATGAGAATGGAGCCGACCTGCTTTGAGCCGCGTATGACGACATCGTTACCGATGGCGACGATATTCTGAAACATGTCTTTGAGGTTGCCCGCAATGGTGATCTCCTGCACGGGATAGGCGATTTCGCCCTTTTCTACCCAGTATCCGGCTGCCCCTCTGGAATAATCTCCCGTGACATAGTTAATGCCGTGGCCGAGGAGTTCTGTGACCAGTAGACCCGTGTCCATCGTGCGGAGCAGTCCTTCAAAATCCAGTGAGCCGGGTTCAACGATCAGGTTATGGCTGCCCCCCGCATTGCCGGTGGTCGCCATGCCTAGTTTTCGGGCGGAATAGGTCGACAGGAAATAGCCTTGAAGTACGCCGTCCGAAATTACTTCACGGTCGTGCGTTGCGATTCCGTCGTCGTCAAAGGGGCTGGAAGCCAGGCCCCGTGGCAGATGGGGGCGTTCGGAAATGTGCATGAACTTCGGGAAGATGGGTTGCCCTAAGGTGTCGAGCAGAAAGGAAGATTTTCGATAAAGCGCACCGCCGCTGACCGCATGAACGAAGCTGCCGATCAATCCGGTGGCGAGGGGGGCTTCGAAAAGCACGGGAACCTGACGGGTGGAGAGTTTGCGTGCGCCTAAGCGGGACAAGGTGCGCTGTGCGGCATATTGCCCGATGATCTCTGGCGATGAGAGATCCTCAGCCGCACGATGACCTGAATACCAGTCGTCCCGTTGCATTTCATCCCCTTCGCCCACGATGACCGCGCAGGAGATTGAATGCCGGGAAGCCGCATATCCCCCCATAAATCCCAGGCTGTTGGCCGAAATAAAATGGGATTCGTGGGTGCCCACGGTGGCTCCTTCGGAATTCGTCACCAGAGGGCTGACATCGAAGGCGGCCTGTTCGCAGCGACGGGCGAGGTGGATGGCTTCCTCCATCGACAATTTCCACGGATGATAGAGATCGAGTGTCTTGGCATCGAGTCCAGATCGCGCCAGCAGTTTTTCGTCGGGGAGTCCTGCGCAGGGGTCAGTCGCCGTGAAACGGGCAATGGACAGGGCGGCATCGACTGTATCGCGCAGGGATTGGGCAGAAAAATCTGAAGTCGAGGCATGGCCGCGCCGTTGCCCTAGATAAACTGAAATGCTGATGCCCTTGTCGCGGTTGTATTCGATGGTTTCAACTTCCTGATGACGTACCGTCACCGATTGGCCGAATCCTTCGGAGACATCCACCTCGCAGTCGGAGGCTCCTCCTGCGCGTGCGGTGTCCAGTGCTTGCAGTGCCAGCGCACTGAGTTTCTTATTCGTGATGTTGAATCCGGGCATAATGAGATCATCCATTGAAAGGACGACATGATAATGAAGATTGGACTGGTATCGGTTTCTGATCGTGCCACATCGGGCGGTTATGAAGATCGTGGATTACCTGCGTTACAAGCGTGGCTGAGTAACGCCGTGGCTTCCGCGTGGTCTGCGGAAACCCGGTTGATTCCCGATGAGCAGGATTTGATCGAAAAAACCTTGATTGAATTGTGCGATGACGGCGGGTGTTCTCTCGTGCTGACGACCGGCGGCACCGGCCCTGCCTTGCGCGATGTAACGCCTGAAGCGACGCTGGCTGTGGCGCACAAGGTCATGCCTGGCTTCGGTGAAGAAATGCGGCGGGTGAGCTTGAAGTATGTGCCCACCGCCATTTTGTCGCGTCAGGTAGGGGTCGTTCGTGGGAAAACGCTGATCCTCAATCTGCCAGGGCAACCCAAGGCCATCAAGGAAACACTGGACGGCATCTTTGCCGCCGTGCCCTACTGCATCGAATTGATCGGCGGGCCACGCATCGAGACGCACGAGTCTGTCATTCAGGCGTTTCGTCCGAAGTCGGCTACTAACTCGGCATCGAAGCATCCGCCTCAATAGCGCGTTGTTGACGGTCAAGAAATTCCTGCATGCTATCGATGCCGCGCAAGAGCAGGATGGTGGTGCGTACGGCTGTTTCCAGTAATACCGCTAGGTTGCGGCCCGCTGCGACGGGCAGGATGACTTTGCGGACGGGGACGCTTAGGACATTTTCTGTTTGAGCATCGAGAGGAAGACGCTGGCTGTCCGTTTCGGAGGTTCCATGTGGCCAGGCGCGTTCCGGGCGATGGAGGCCGACGATCATCTTCAGGCGCATTTTTCGACGACAGGCCGTTTCGCCGAATATCGTGCGGATGTTGAGGAGTCCCAGTCCGCGTACTTCCAGAAAATCTCGCAGGAGTTCCGGGCAGCGGCCTTCAAGGGTATCGGGATCAAGTCGGGCGATTTCGACGACATCATCGGCCACCAAGCCGTGACCGCGTGAAATGAGTTCCAGTGCCAGCTCGCTTTTCCCCACACCGGAATCCCCTGTGATTAGAACACCAATGCCGAGTACATCCATGAAAACACCGTGCAGGGTGATGGTTTCAGCGAATTGTCGTCCTACGTAGAGGCGCAAGGAGTCGATGACTCTGGCGGCCGCCAAGGGGCTGGTGAATAAAGGGGTATCGCTGGCTTCGCATTCTGCCAAGACGACAGGAGGAATCGCGCAACCATCCGCAATGATCAGGGCGGGCGGTTTGGCCGCAATGATGGTGTGAAGGGGCGTGGAGTCGCCAGTCTGTTGAGTGAGCCAGTCGATTTCTGGTGGCCCCAGTACTTGCAGTCGATCGGGATGGATGAGGTTGAGGTGACCGACCAGATCGGCTGCCGAGGTGTTTTCGTGGGGAACGGTGAGCGCACGGGCTAGATTGCCGCATACCCAAGAGAGTTGTAACGGGGCGCGGTTGCGTTCGAACAGTTGGGCAATGATCAGTCGGGAGAGAGCCACTGGGCGAATACGTTGTAGACGGCCTCCGCATCGGCTGAGGCCGCCAACTGATCACGAAAAGCCCGATCGGAGAACATTTGGGCCAGTTCGGACAGGAGTTGCAGATGTTGTTCCGTGGCGGCTTCTGGAACCAGAAGGATAAAGATGTTGGCGACGGGGTCTCCATCTGGCGCATCAAACGGCACGGGATGCGCCAAGCGGAAAAATGCGGCCCGCGTTTCTTTAAGTCCTTTGATTCTTCCGTGCGGAATGGCAATACCCTGACCCAAAGCCGTGGAGCCTATTTTTTCCCGAGCGAAGAGGGAGTCGTAGACGAGGGCGCGTGTAAGACCGTATTGATTTTCGAACAGGAGTCCTGCCTGTTCGAATACGCGCTTTTTGCTGCTGGCATCTAGGCCAACCGCAATGTTGTCAACCGACAGAAGTCGTGCGATTTGATTCATCATCAAAAAGATGTGAAGCGGGGATGTGAAACGAAGGGCGCGGAGTATACCCTTCCCGCGCCCTTGGTTGGATTAGTGCGTTGCGTTTTTTTCCTTATGTTTGAGAACAAGGCGATCCAGTTTGTCGGAAAGCAGGTCGATGGCTGCGTAGAGGTCGGCATCTTCCGCTTCGCAATGAATATCCTTGCCTTTCACATGCAAGGTCACTTCTGCTTTTTGACGGAGTTTTTCTACCGAAAGCACCGCATGGGCACTGGTGACGTGGTCGAAGTGTTTGATGGCTTTTTCAAGCTTGCCCGTGGTGTAGTCGCGCAAAGCGGGGGTGACTTCGACGTGATGGCCGGTGATATTGAGGTTCATGGGTTCTCCTGAAGGTTAGAGTGTTTTTCTGAGGTTGACCGGCGGTATGTGCATAGATTCGCGATACTTGGCGACCGTGCGCCTTGCAACGACAAACCCCTGCTCGCCGAGGATTTCCGCGATTTTGACATCGGAAAGTGGCTTGTGGCCTTCTTCTGTGCCGACGAGCTGCCGGATAAGTGCTCGAATCGCGGTGGCGGAAGCGGCCCCACCCGCTTCGGTGGATACATGGCTGCCAAAAAAATATTTGAGTTCAAAGATGCCACGAGGACTGGATAGATATTTTTGAGTGGTGACACGGGAAATGGTGGAGTTGTGGAGATTGACCGTATCGGCAATCTCATTCAGTGTCAACGGTTTCATGGCGACTTCCCCATGATCGAAGAACGCGCTTTGGCGGTCGACGATGGCTTGGGTGACAAGGGCCAAGGTATCAAAACGTTGTTGGATGTTTTGAATCAACCACTTGGCTTCCTGAAACTGACCGACCAACTCAGGAGCGGCCTGTTTGCGATTTTTTCTAAGAATGTTGGCGTACAGGCTGTTGATGCGTAATTTGGGCAACATTTCCGTATTGACGATGGCTCGCCAGTGCCCCCGTATTTTTCGGACGATCACATCGGGCACGACATAACGGGTATCGAGCGGTTCAAATGGTGCGCCGGGACGTGGGTTTAATGAGCAGATCAACAGATGGGCTTCACGCAAGGCATCTTCTGTGCAATTCAGTGCTTTGATAATTTTTTGGAATTCACGGACCGCCAGTTTATCAAGGTGACTCTGCACGACCTTGCGGGCCAGATCGCGAATGGGTGAAACGGGTTGCTCTGCCAATTGGAGATCGAGACATTCTTGCAGGGTGCGTGCCCCGATGCCGAGGGGATCGAAATGTTGCAGGTGTTTGAGGGCGATGGACAGCTCTTCTTTCACGTCGGGTTCATCCGGGATGATATTGGCCAGTTCATCGAGGGTTTGTGCCAGATAACCGTCGCCGTTCAGAGCTTCGATCAAGAGAGCGACGAGTTGACGTTCGCGGGGATTCAAGCGCGTCATGGAAAGCTGGCTGGTCAAGTGATCCCGCAAGTCAGTGACGGCGGCTTGAATTTCACCTACATCCACCTCATCACCGTCGTTGGTATGGTTGGCATTGCGGGACTGATGAGCACTGGAGCTGAAATCAACCTCCCAATCGGCAGATTCCTGATTCTCTTGGATGGGTTCGGAAGGCTCCGGCGAGGGGTCGGACGAAGGGGAGGAGGCGTCGGACGAAGAGGTGGACGAAGGTGAGGAAGATTCTGAGGGCAGCGAGGAAGGCGCGTAGCTTTCCACACGCTCAAGCATGGGGTTGTCTTGAAGAGCTTGTTCTATTTCTTGAGTGAGATCGATGGTCGATAGCTGCAAAAGTCGGATCGATTGCTGCAACTGAGGGGTGAGTGCCAGATGCTGAGAAAGCCTGAGATTGAGCGTCTGTTTCATCACATCCGGAAGTGTTCGCCAAGATAGGCCTTGCGCACGGCCTCGTTTCGAACGAGATCTTCGGGGTGTCCGGTGGCGAGTACTTCCCCGGCGTTGATGATGGTGGCCCGGTCACAGATGCCTAAGGTTTCGCGCACGTTGTGATCGGTAATGAGTACGCCGATGCCGCGTTCCTTGAGGAACCGGATGATTTTCTGAATGTCGATGACGGCGATGGGATCGACTCCGGCGAAAGGTTCGTCCAGCAGGATGAATCGCGGGGAAGTGGCTAACGCCCGGGCGATTTCAACCCGCCGACGTTCGCCCCCGGAGAGTGAGGCGGCAGGGGATTCGCGCAGGTGATCGATATGCAAATCCAGCAGCAGTTCCTCCAGACGCGTTTCTATCGTCGCGGGGGTGAGCTGCGGTTGCAGTTCCAGCACGGCACGAATGTTATCGGTGACAGACAACTTTCTGAAGACGGAATTTTCCTGGGGTAGATAAGAAAGCCCTAATTGCGCACGCCGGTGAATCGGCAGATGGGTCAGGCGTGTATGAGATTCTCCGTCGATGATGTGAACTTCGCCGCCATCGGCGGATACCAAGCCCACTACCATGTAAAAACAGGTGGTTTTGCCCGCGCCGTTGGGGCCGAGCAACCCGACCACTTCGCCTCCTTCGACTTCGAAGGAAACATCTTTCACGACAGCGCGTGAGGCGTATTGTTTGTAGAGATTATGAGCGGCGAGCGTGGACATCGTTTAAAAGGCGAAGGATGACATCCATGGAAAACCCGCGTCCTTGAAGAAATCGGGCTTGTTTTGCGCGTTCGCGGGCATCGCTGGGGGGCGTAGCAAACTTTTTCTCCCACACTGTTTTGGCGCGGTCCATTTCGTTGGGTAATTCGATGAGTTGTGCATCAATCAGATGATCCGCCACCCCACGCATTCGCAGGGCATGACGGAGGCGGACGACCCCCTGTCGCCTTGCGTGACTGCGCAGGTAACACTCTGTAAAGCGGGCATCGGAGAGTAACCCCGTGCGTTCCAGATCGACGAGTGTCGCATCAATTTCTTCCGGTGTTCCCACAGAAGCCAGCTTTGTAGCCAGCTCTGCACGAGAATGTTCGCGGCGAGCGAGCAGGTTAATGGCTCGCTTGCGCAGTAACACCGACGGCCTCGCGCACTCTGTTTTCGATTTCGAGGGCCATGTCCGGATGTTCGCGTAAAAACTCGCGTGTTTTATCCTTGCCCTGGCCGATCTTCTCCCCTGTGTAGGAGTACCAAGCTCCTGATTTATCGACGATTTTGTGCTCGACCCCCAGCTCGATGATTTCCCCTTCGAGCGAGATCCCTTGGCCGTAGAAAATATCGAAATGAGCTTCACGGAAGGGGGGGGCCACCTTGTTCTTAACGACCTTGACCTTGGTTTCGTTGCCTACGATTTCGTCACCGTTCTTGATAGCGCCGGTACGACGAATATCCAAACGAACCGACGCATAGAATTTGAGTGCGTTACCGCCTGTCGTGGTCTCCGGGCTGCCGAACATCACCCCGATTTTCATACGGATCTGGTTGATGAAGATGACCAGTGTGTTGGTGCGCTTGATATTGGAGGTGAGCTTGCGCAAGGCTTGACTCATCAGACGAGCTTGCAGGCCGGGGAGCTGATCGCCCATTTCGCCTTCGATTTCGGCTTTAGGAGTTAGGGCGGCGACGGAATCGATCACGATTAAATCAACCCCTCCAGAGCGCACCAGCATGTCGGTGATTTCAAGTCCTTGTTCGCCGGTATCCGGTTGCGAAATGAGAAGGTCTGGCACATTAACCCCTAGCTTGCCAGCATAGACAGGATCCAGCGCGTTTTCAGCATCGATATAAGCCGCAACGCCGCCGGCTTTTTGTACCTCGGCGACGACATGCAGGCACAGCGTTGTTTTGCCAGAGGATTCCGGCCCGTAGATTTCAACGACGCGCCCTCGGGGCAATCCGCCGACACCTAGGGCAATATCCAGACCGAGCGAGCCGGTCGAGACGACCTGGAGATCGTTTTCGATCTGGCCTTCGCCCATTTTCATGATGGCTCCCTTGCCAAATTGTTTTTCGATCTGGGCCAGGGCAGCTTGCAGGGCTTTGTGTTTATTGTCGTCCATCGGGGTTCTTCCTCATGTAAAAGTTATTGAGCGAGCAGTTTGGCGATTAAGGCCCATATTTCCGCAGGTTCCATCGGTTTGTCGCAAATAGCGGAAACCCCGGCCTGTTCCACGGCAGCCAGCCGACTCTGGTTGTGTTCGCTGGTAATCATCAAAATGGGCACGGAACGTTGCCAGCTTTGTTGTCGGATGAATTTGGTCAACTGCGCTCCGTCCATTTCGGGCATGTTGTAATCGGTCATCACGAGATCCACCATGTGTCCGGCGAGCAACATCGTGGCTTCTTTACCGTTCTTGGCTTCCAGAATATGTTCGATGCCCACCGATTCGAGCAGGTGGCGCAGGTAATGTCGCACCATGTCGCTGTCGTCGACCAGAAGGATGCGAATATCTTCTGGATTCGGGATCGCGTCTCCGTGGAGGGGAGGGTCTAGCGTTTCAATGGCGGACATCAGGGCCCGTTCCATTTGATCTGTGGTAAACGGTTTTGGCAGAAGGCTGCACGCGCCTGATTGACGGATGGTATCGAGCACCTGCACGCGGGTTTCAGAAGACACAAGAATGAAGGGCGTGAGTACAAATTCTGGCTGATTGCGCATTGAAAAAACCATATCAGCCCCGGTCATATCGGGAAGATAGAGGGCGCTGATCACCACGGAAGGGGCCGCAGCGCGCATAGCTGTAAAGGCTTCGGTCCCGGAGCGTACCGTATGGATGATTGTCGCCCCCAATTCTTCCAGATGGGTGCGGATGGCTCGCTCCTGCATGGTAGAAGGTTCTACCAACAAGAGTGACAGATCGGCAATGGATTGAATGAGTGACATGGGGGGACTCTACCAGAACCTGAGATTAACAAGCATACGAATCAGTGCCAACGTGAACAAGGTGTGGCCCGCCGCGGCCAGATCGTCCATCATCACGCCGAACCCATTTTTGAATCGCTGATCGAACCAGTGGGCGGGGGGCCATTTTACGATGTCATAGAACCGGAACAACAGGAAGCTAACCAATTGCCAGGGCAACGTGGCGGGAGTCAAGAGCAGAACGATCCAGAAGGGCACGATCTCATCCCAGACAATAGCCCCGTGATCCGGTACACCCAAATGTCGACCGGTGAGTTGGCAACACCAAAAACCCAGAACAAACATGAAGGCCAGGAATAGTGCAAAGTTGGCATCAACAGGGTAAAGCAGACGCAAAAGCGGGTAGGTGGTCCATGCAAAGAGCGTGCCAACAGTACCCGGCGCGAAGGGCGACAAGCCGCTCCCCAAACCACAGGCAATGACATGAGCGGGGTGAGCAAACAGGAAGCGAAGGGAGGGGGGGGAGGAGTTCGTCATGACGAATGTAGAGTGGGTCGATAAGCCAAGCCAACCTCTGCTGAAACAGCCATGAGTCGTTTATCATCGGTCCAAATCTTAGCCGTATGAAGGGTGCACGCAGCAAGCAGATGGGCATCGATGTAACCAATTCCACGCCCCATAAGTCGGCGCAGCTCAATAAAATGTAAAACTTCGTTTTCGGTTGCAGGCATTAAGGTGGGTAGGGCACGCAGAAGATCAAGGATATTCTCACGTTGCTTTAAATGACCACAGGCCAACTCGCCAACAACCCAAGGATGACAGCAAATCATATCGTTGTGGAGTAGGAGTGTCAGTGGCCCATTCGCATTGCGTAGATGGTCAATCCAAATCGATGTGTCGGCTAATATCATCAATGAGTCAGGGATGAGCGTGGGACGAACGCTTGCTCTGGCGACGAGGAATGAGGGTCAATTGAGGTTCGCTGCCACCTAGCTTGGCTAATCTCCGTGCGCTTTCACGTTGAATGAGCGCGTTGAGTGCTTCGTGCAGCAATGCAGTGCGTTCTTGCGTTCCGCACAAAAACTGTGCTTTGGCGACGACGGCATCATCAAGAGTTATCGTAGTGCGCATGGTTATTTCTCCTATTCAATAAACGCGGCCTGTCGATTGTCGCATCATGTGGTGCTGAAATGATCGTGACCCCACGATTCAATAACAACGGGCAGACCATGAGTATCGCGCAAACGGAAGGTTCCGGCGCGCCCTTCAACAATACGTCCTATGCAGGTGAGGGCATTCGATTACCCATAAGTCGAAATAACTATATATATCAATGCAATGCGCCACGGCCCCAATCCCCTCCCCTTCAAGGGGAGGGTTGTACAAAGTTCCCTCCCCTTCAAGGGGAGGGTTAGGGTGGGGATGGGATAAGAGTTGCACGACATTTGTAACTGATTGAATTTACTTGAATCACACTTTCCCC
>JAUYFZ010000043.1 GCA_030689585.1 Rhodocyclaceae bacterium
AAAAAAGGAGGGCAGACCACGGTTTCTGCTTTTCTCACTTGAGAATATCCATACGGCAACAATCACTCCAATAATCCAGAACCACGGTGACTTCATTTTTTGCGCTCTAACCGTAGATCTAACCGGCGCTGCGCGGCTTTATGCGCAGCGCCCGAGTTGAGCGCAGAGGTTTGGCGACCAAGGGAAATTGGCCGGGGTTACGAATAGATTCCACCGCTAAATCAACATCAATCAGAGGCCAGTAGAGATGGTTTTGAGTTGGCCACTCAACAGCAGTAATTTGTTCCAGAGTGGCTCGTTTGAACCAGGGAAACTCTGCGTAAGGGACAAAAAGTTCCTCGTTCTTCAAAAGCAACCAGAACCCCTTGTTTGATGCTAGAGAAACTTCGATTTCAGAAGTGGCAGCACCAAGCATGGATAATTTCCTCATAATAATCTTGCACCAACGACGATGCTTCATGTATTTGCTTTTTAGAAAGTCCTTGATTCATCGCTAACTCAATCCGTGGTTCTAACCAGAACTTGGCTTCTCCATCCGCATGTGCAACGTGAACATGCACACGCGGCTCTTCTTCAGTCCGCTTGTCTGCGAAGGAACGCAGGGATTTCGTATTTGTCCATGCCGCTATCGGTCATTGCCTTGACGGCGGCATTGTGATTATTGCCACCACGCCCTGAGGTAAATAATCCACCACTGCCATGGTTACTGGTTCCCGCCATAGGGTCGCACATCGGCATGTCATCGGTGCCGGTGCGCAGTCCGTACGTGATGTTTTGGGTGGGGACTGCTTGTAATTTCGGTTTGCGAACCATGCCCCCTAAACCGGTGGCGACGACGGTGACGCGCAGTTGATCTTCCATCGCCTCGTCAAAAACGGTGCCGAAGATGATGGTGGCTTCTTCGTGGGTATAGCTGCGAATGGTCGCCATGACTTCGCGGACTTCCTTCAGCCCCAGTTGGCGACTGGCGGCGATATTAACCAATACGCCGCGCGCCCCAGAGAGTTCAATGCCTTCCAGAAGCGGGCTGACGACGGCTTGTTCGGCCGCGATTCTGGCCCGATCGACCCCGCTGGCACTGGCAGAACCCATCATGGCTTTGCCCATTTCGCTCATGACGGTACGCACATCCTCAAAATCGACGTTGACCAAGCCCGGAATGTTGATGATCTCAGCAATGCCACCCACGGCATTTTTCAAGACATTGTCGGCCGCATGGAAAGCTTCTTCCATCGTAATGTCTTCCCCCATGACCTCCATGAGTTTCTGATTGAGGACTACGATCAACGAATCCACATGTTTGCCAAGTTCTATCAAACCATCATCGGCCAGTTTCATGCGACGGCCTTCAAATTCGAAAGGCTTGGTGACGACGGCCACGGTCAGAATGCCCAGTTCGCGTGAGACTTCCGCCACAATGGGGGCGGCTCCCGTGCCGGTGCCACCGCCCATTCCGGCGGTAATAAAGACCATGTTTGCCCCCTGAAGTGCCTGTGCGATGGCTTCCCGATCCACTTCGGCGAGGTCTCTCGCTTTTTCAGGTTTGCCTCCCGCCCCTAGGCCGGGGCCAAACTGAAGTTTGATTCCCGCAGAGGATTGTTTGAGTGCCTGGGCATCCGTATTGGCGCAGATGAATTCGACCCCCTGTACGCCTTCGCGGATCATGTGTTCGACAGCATTGCCGCCGGCTCCTCCGACACCGATCACTTTGATGATGGTTTGGTTCGGATCTTTATCAATGATGTCAAACATGGTGGCCTCCCAGGCGAGCGAAAAGAGTGCTAACGAATAAAATATTCAAAATTAAAAGTTCTTGCTAAACCAATCCCGCATTTTGGAAAAAGTTTGCGTGAAAGTGACGGGGCCTTTTGCTTTAAGACCCCTGCGTTTTTGTGAAACTCCTTCCAGAAGAAGTCCCATGGCGGTTGAGTAACGAGGATTTCGAACATAATCCCGCAAGTTTCCGTCGTAGTTTGGAACCCCCAGCTTGACCGTATTGTGGAAAATTTCCTCCCCCAACGCGGTCATGCCCGGCATGGATGCTGCTCCACCGGTGAGCACGATGCCCGCACGCAGCAAGCGGTCGTAACCGCTGCGAACCAGTTCATCGTTCACCTTCTGGTAGATTTCTTCAATACGTGGCTGGATAAATCCCGCCAATGTTTGTCGGGAGAGTTGCGAGGAGGGACGATCACCGACTCCGGGCACTTCGATCATGTCTTCTGGATCGGCAATCTGTTGTAGAGCCACGCCATAGCGTAGCTTGATATCTTCGGCATCCTGCGTGGACGTACGTAGCGCGATGCCAATATCCGACGTGATCTGGTCTCCCGCAATAGGAATGACGGCGGTGTGCCGAATGGCTCCCTGAGTAAAGACGGCAATGTCAGTGGTTCCGCCGCCGATGTCGACGAGGCAGACGCCTACATCCTTTTCGTCGTCGGTCAGAACGGCCATTCCAGAGGCCAGCGGTTGCAAAACGAGATCGACGACTTCCAGTCCGCAGCGATGGACGCATTTGATGATGTTTTGCACAGCAGTGACGGCCCCCGTGACCAGATGCACGCGGACATCGAGCCGCTTGGCATCCATGCCGATGGGTTCCTTAACGCCGTCTTGTCCGTCGACGATGAACTCTTGCACCAGCGTATGTAATATCTGGTCATCCGCCGAAATGGGGGTGGCCGCCGCCGCTTCCATGGCGCGTTCGACATCGTGCTGAGTGACTTCATGTTCGCGCACCACGGTCATGCCGGTGGAATCCTTGCTTTTGATATGCGCGCCGGCAATGCCGGTGTAGACCTCGCGCACTTTGCAGTCGGACATCAGTTCAGCTTCCTGAATGGCACGCGAGATGGCATCCACGGTGGCTTCGATGCTGACGACGACCCCGCGTTTCAAACCTTTATCTTTGTTTTCCTCAAACCGATGGGCACCAATGCCCAAGATGGTCAGGCGATCTTCATCATCCAAGTCGGCCACGATGGCGACGATTTTGGAGGTGCCGATATCCAGACCGACGATCAAATCGCGCTTGATCTCTTTGCTCATGCGCGTGGCCTTATAACAAAACCATTGGGATAGCGCATATCGACCACCCCGCCTGTGGAAGAACCCAGCGTTTTTTGGACAATGGGATACTGCATGGCCAGTCGGTTGATGCGTTCCATGATGGGATGTTTGGCCTGATCCCGCCCCAGTTCGATGATAAGACCTTCCGACAATTGAACCTGCCAGGCATCTCTAGGTGAGAGCGTGATGGTGCGCACCTGTAATGAGGTGGCGGCCAGTGCGGTCGTGATATCCCGATAACGGGTCAGAAGTTGGGCACTCGCGCCTTCGGGGCCAAAAAGCCCCGGGAGATGCAGCTCGGTGGTTCCCTGAAAAATCTCCCCCTGTTCATTGACGAGGCGGGCATCTTTCCCCGGTTGCCAACGAGCGACTGCCACATGGGGTTCAAACGTGAGTTCAAGGGTGCCGGGCCAACGACGACGGATCTCGACCTGACGCACCCAGGGTAATTTCATGGCGGCTGTCTGTAGGGGAATCAGATCAACGGTAAAGAAATTACCGATGACCGATTCGTTCACCAGATGTTCGACCTGAAGACGCGACACCTGTTCTGGAAGACGGGTAACGACGACCTCCTGCAACGGGAAAACGGGCAATTGTTTGAGCGACACGAGCACCCCCCAAGCGAGTGCGAGGCTCGTGGTCGCGATGAGAAAGTCGGCGGCCAGATGAATGAGGGCGGGGCTACCCCACAGCCCTGTCTGTTTACGGGAGGTTTTGTGGGAGTTTTTGATTGTCTGTAGATCGGCGGAGTTGCGGGCGTTTTTACTCAAGGTGCGCCCCTTCCAAAATGCCCACCACGAGTTCTTCGAAACCCATTCCTGCAGCTTTGGCCGCCATCGGAACCAAAGAATGATCCGTCATGCCCGGAGAGGTGTTGATTT
>JAUYFZ010000020.1 GCA_030689585.1 Rhodocyclaceae bacterium
GGCGGTACCTACTCCCTTCTGGATACGCAGGCGTTGATTGAGTATGGCGAAAAAGCCCAGGACAAACCGCTATCCGACGCATTCCTGATTCTGAATCACAAGAACGCTTTCGAATACCTTTACGACAACTTATCGATCAACAGTATCTTCGAAGTTCACGCACGGCTGACCGATGATCATGGGCTTCCCGCGCTCAAGGATGCGCTGCATTTTCTCGACAAAGAGCACCAAGGCGTTGCTCGCGAGTACAACGATGTCACCATAGCTATGAGCGCTTATTCGCCACCGTTTCGCCCAGGAACCGGTTATGTTCCGAGGATGCTGGATCGCATTCTGGATATATCGTCCTCCATCGAGGACCCTATTCAGAGCGCATTCTATTTGCTGACTAGGATTCCTTACCTTCAGCCATTCGCGGACGGGAACAAGAGAACCAGTCGGGCAATTTGCAATGTTCCCCTAATCAAAGCAAGATTGCCTCCAATTTCCTTCGTGGATTTCGGAAAGAAAGACTATATTATTTCGTTGTTGGCTTTCTATGAGCTTGGGGACATCCGCATGGCAGCCCAATGTTTCTCGAAAGCCTATCTTAGATCATGTGAACGACTTGGATTAAAAGTACTTCTTGACTCCAAGGTGTTGCCGGATGGGCAACCTCACAATGGGTTTTAGCCATTTTGCGCACCGTACGTTAACCGAGTTGGCTGCGATAAGTGGTGTTTGCCGCAACCCAAAGGCCGGGCTTCGTATCCTGATGTACCACGCTGTCGGTGGGGAGGCATACGGGGACTTCTTCGGTAATTACACCATCACCCCGGAACATTTTGCGCAACACATGGATGCGCTACGCGGCTTTGAAGGGGCAAACGTTGTTCCGCTCGGGTTAGAGTCCTGCGGGGGGGGGGCGCAGGCCAATATCGCAATCTCTTTTGACGACGGTTATCTGGACAACCTGCGTTTCGCGGCGCCTATCCTCATTGAGCGGGGCATGCCGTTCACGGTTTTTGTTAGTTCGCAGTTCGTGCAAGAACAACACGCCGGTTTTTTAAATCCTGAAGATTTACGTGAACTTGCAGAACTGCCGGGTGTGATGATCGGCGCGCACGGCAGGACACACGTGCCTCTTGTGGGGTGCGACGATTTGACGCTGGCACATGAATTGGTCGATAGCAAAATGTATTTGGAAGACATAACCGGTCGCCCTGTTTCGACGATGTCTTACCCGTATGGCTCAGTGGATCGCCGGGTGCTCGATGCCGTTTCGACTGCCGGATACCAGCTCGCTGCATGTAGCCATATCGGAATTAACCAGGCGGGGCGCGATCCCCTATTGCTGGCGCGCACCACTATATTTGGCCAAGACAGTGTGAGTTTTTTCCGTCGAAAACTTGCCGGCTGTTGGGATTGGTATGGTTGTCTTCAGCGCGATTCATTGCATAGAGAGAATTGATGGGTTGTACAAAGCGCTGTTTGCTAAACGTGCTGGTGATTCACGTCATGCTGCTTTTGCTGGTGGCCGGCGTTTTTGCCGGTGCGGGGTTGTGGCTTAGGACATCCGACGAGCCAATTCCTGCCGATATAATCGTCGTTCTGGCAGGTGCGCCGGAACGCGCTTTTTATGCGGCGGATGTTTACCGACAAGGTTATGCGCCTAGGGTCTTTGTGAGCCGCCCCATGAAAGAAAATGGGCAGAGCATGCTAAATGCGGTTGGCATCGTAATGTCGAGCAGCGAGGAAATATATAGCCAGGTGCTGATGCGTAAAGGAGTTCCTGCTGCAAACATCACAGTGTTAGGTAGCGGTTCGCTCAGCACCGTGGAGGAGGCGATTGCCCTGCGTGAGGAAATCAGGGGCAAACAACCGCGAATACTTGTCGTTACCTCACCCTTTCATGCGCGTCGATCGAAAATCATTTTTCACAATATCCTGAAAGATCATGTCAAGGAGCTAAGCGTGCTCAGTGACCCCTATGAGCCTTTCCCCACCAAGTGGTGGACCAACCAGGATGCGGCTCGAAATGTGATGCTTGAGGGGATGAAGCTGGTATTTTTCCAATTGGGTGGCTCATTTCTGAGCCACCCTCATTGAAGCATTCCAGAATGAGCATGGTGAGTCCGTCCTGCCTCTGAAATATTTTCGGAGTAGATTTTATTAGGCTAACTCGCGGAGGAGCGCCTATCATCGGCGTTTACTTGGGCAAGGCTTTCGACGAAAGCAAACGGCGTCCCCTTTACATCATCAGCCATTCCACTCTTGATGACACTTCCGGAAATATTTAATAAATCTCCGTGGGATAGCGATGTGTTTGGCGTGGATGCCTACGAAATCACCGAGGCTTCCCGGGAAACTCTGGAACTGGCGGCTCGCATACCTGGCCACTACACCGTCCGAGTGGCGCCCTTGGCGTCGAAGCGATTGCTGCAAGACCACGGTTTTTATTATTGCGATACCCTGGTCGAACCTCGCTGTGCTCCCGAGCGCTTCATTGCATTTGACGATAACGATGTGACCGTTTCCCGCGATGTCGGCTTGGAGGAACTATTGGCTATTTGTCACGGCGCGTTTTGCCATGGCAGGTTTCACCGTGACTTCAATATGGATGCGGCGCTGGCGGATCGGCGCTATGACCGCTGGCTGGTTCAACTCCACGCTGCTGGTCAGGTTTACGGCCTATCGTACCGGAGCGAACTGGCAGGT
>JAUYFZ010000066.1 GCA_030689585.1 Rhodocyclaceae bacterium
TGATGGCAGGGAAGACGCGATTATCAGCCATGCGCCGAACCAGAAGAATCTCCATGTTGCCCGTGCATATGAACTCTTCATAGATGACTTCAACCATGCGACTACCGGTGTCAACGAGGGCCGTGGCGATAATCGTGAGAGAGCCACCTTCTTCGATATTGCGTGCTGCGCCGAAGAACCGTTTTGGTTTTTGCAGGGCATTGGCATCGACACCGCCGGTCAAGACTTTTCCAGAGGCCGGTTGTACGGTGTTATAGGCGCGGGCCAGTCGTGTGATGGAGTCGAGCAGAATAACGACATCTTTTTTGTGTTCTGTGATTCGACGAGCTTTTTCGATCACCATTTCGGCCACTTGAACATGACGAGAAGCCGGTTCGTCGAAGGTGGAGGCGACGACTTCACCCTTGACGGTTCGGGTCATTTCAGTCACTTCTTCCGGACGTTCATCAATCAGCAGTACGATTAGGACGACTTCGGGATGATTGGCGGCAATGGCATGGGCAATGTGCTGCATCATCACAGTTTTTCCAGACTTGGGAGAGGCGACTAGCAACCCCCGTTGTCCCTTGCCGATGGGGGCGATGATGTCGATGATGCGGCTGGTGATATTTTCTTCTGACTTTGTTTCACGTTCCAATCGCAGGTGTTCGGTGGGATGAAACGGGGTTAGATTTTCGAAGCGAATCTTGTTTTTGCAGGCTTCCGGTGATTCGCCATTGATGCGAGCGGCCTTGATCATGGCGAAATAACGTTCACCGTCTTTAGGGGTGCGTATCTCGCCTTCGATGGTGTCGCCCGTATGTAGATTGAATCGACGTATCAGGGAAGGCGATACGTAGATGTCATCCGGGTTGGCGAGATAGGAGGTGTCGGAGGCGCGCAGAAATCCAAAGCCGTCTGACATAACTTCCAATACGCCATCGCCATAAATGCTTTCGCTTTTATTGGCTTGATTTTTGAGCAAGGCGAAGATGAGTTCCTGCTTGCGCAGGCGATTGGCGCCTTCGATACCGTTGGCGTTGGCCATGTCGAGCAATATGCTGACGTGATGAGCTTTGAGCTCCGAGAGATGCATGGGGGGCGCGACCTAGCTTAAGTGGGTGGTGAGCGAGAACGCAGACAAGCGTTCTGGAAGAGGAGTGTTACTTCAATGCGGTTCCAAGCGGCATGTTGGCCTTGGAACCGCAGTTCGCTGATGTCAGCGGGGCGGAACGATAACGGGATCAAAGGTGACTGTCAATGAAAGCCGTCAATTGCGATTTGGAAAGAGCACCCACTTTTGTGGATTCAACATTGCCATTCTTGAACAGGATGAGTGTCGGAATGCCACGGACACCATACTCACCCGGGGTTTTTGGGTTGTCGTCAATGTTGACTTTGGCGATTTTCAACTTCCCCGTATATTCTTGTGCAACTTCTTCAAGAATCGGCGCGATCATCCGGCAGGGGCCGCACCAATCTGCCCAGTAGTCCACCAGAACCGGTAGGCTGGATTCAATAACTTCGCTTTTGAAAGTGGCATCTGTTACGTGAAGGATGTGTTCGCTCATGTAAACCTCTCGAATAAATGTGGATGAATAAGTGATGTAATCGTAGCACGTTGGTGCGCGGATTGGGGTTTCGTTGCTATAATGCGGGTCAGTCGGGGCGTAGCGCAGCCTGGTAGCGCACTTGCATGGGGTGCAAGGGGTCGCGAGTTCGAATCCCGCCGCCCCGACCAATTTTTCATCTTTCCCACTCGACCCTTCCAAAATTAACGTGCTACGCCACCCATGCGACTCCTTTTGAGCAACGACGATGGGTATTTTGCCCCCGGTATCGAGGCTCTTGCCAGAGCACTCGCTAAAATTGCCACAGTGACTGTGGTGGCTCCTGAGCGTAATCGTAGCGGAGCCAGTAATTCCTTGACGCTGGATCGACCACTTTCCGTGCATCGTGCAGCCAACGGATATTATTTTGTCAATGGCACGCCGACAGATTGCGTTCATCTGGCTGTCACGGGTCTCTTGGATGAGTTGCCGGACATGATTGTTTCCGGCATCAATCTGGGGGCCAACATGGGGGATGACACCATTTATTCGGGAACGGTGGCGGCCGCAACGGAAGGTTATTTGCTGGGTATTCCCTCATTGGCCGTTTCACTCGCCAGCAAGGAGGGACTGAATTTTGAGTCAGCGGCTCAGGTGGCGGTTGATTTGGTGGAACGATTTCAGCGTCGTGCCTTTGGAGAACCGGTACTGCTCAACGTCAATGTGCCAGATATTCCCTATGAAGCCTTGCAGGGAACTAGCGTCACGCGCTTAGGTCGTCGTCATAAGGCGGAATCTGTGGTGCCCCAGCTAACACCGCGCAATGAAACTGTTTATTGGGTGGGTGCGGCGGGTCCGGCAGCCGATGCGGGCGAGGGAACCGATTTTTATGCGGTGTCGAATCATCAAATTTCCATTACCCCTCTTCAGATTGATCTGACCCATGCCGCCCAGATTTCTGCGGTGAAGAAGTGGATTTCCGTATGAGTGTTGCGCAAGGTATCGGCATGACTTCTCAGCGTACACGGTCGCGCATGATCGAGCGTTTGCGCGAGCAAGGTATTCGAGATGAGCGGGTGTTGACGGCCATTGCTTCTGTTCCACGACATTTGTTTGTTAGTGAAGCATTGGCGCATCGTGCTTATGAAGACACAGCACTTCCGTTGATTCTGGGTCAAACCATTTCGCAGCCTTACGTCGTCGCTCGCATGATTGAACTGTTGCTGTCCGGACGTGAGGGACTGGGCAAGACGTTGGAGGTGGGGGCCGGGTGTGGTTATCAGGCAGCGGTGCTGGCTTGTTTGACCAAGGAAGTTTATGCGGTGGAACGTTTGGGTCCCTTATTGGCCCAGGCGAGGGAAAACTTGCGACAGGCAAAACTGACTCGGGTTCGTTTGAAACATGCCGATGGTATGGCCGGGCTTGTCGAGGCAGCCCCTTTCGATACCATCATTGTGGCAGCGGCTTCTGCCGGGGTTCCCCACGCGCTGATCGAACAATTGGCCCCGGAAGGACGCTTGATGTTGCCCAAGGGAGGTTTGGATCAATCGCTTTGCTTAATTGAGCGACGTGCGGGTGAAGTGACCGAGACACGTCTGGAAGGTGTTCACTTTGTTCCTCTTTTACCGGGGATAGCATGAAAACATTTTGGTTGGCATTGACCATGGTGGCGGTAGCAGGTTGCGCCAGTCATTCCCCCGCTCCTGTGGTGGATCGCATGGGTCAAACCAGTCAAACCAGTCCGTTGCGACCTAGTCCAAGTGCGCCGGTGTCATTACCGAGCAAGCCAGGTTACGTTACGGTCAAGAAGGGCGAAACTCTGCATGCGATTGCGTTGGATCAGGGCCTGGATTACAAGGACGTCGTGGCTTGGAATAACCTAGAGGACCCGAATCGAATTACGGTGGGGCAGCAACTGCGTGTCAAAGCACCTGATGACGTGCCGTCTGCGGTGGTGATCAAGCCAGTGACGGATCAAGGAGTGATTGAATCCAAACCACTGGATCAAGCGCACAAACCGACCGACAAACAGACCGATAAACCGATCGATAAACCGATCGATAAACCCATTGAAAAGCCACTCGGTAAACCTGCGGACAAAACACCTGAAAAACAGGCTGATGAGAATGTTGTGGAGTGGTCTTGGCCGACGGGGAGTGGTGCCAAGGTTGTGACGCAATTTATTGAAGGGGTGGCGGGCAAGGAGAGTAACAAGGGAATTGATCTTGATGGCAAGCTGGGTGATGCGGTTCAAGCGGCTGCTACGGGTAAGGTGGTTTATGCAGGCAGCGGGTTACGAGGATATGGTCAACTCGTGATCGTTCGTCATAATGCGGCTTTTCTTTCTGCCTATGCACACAACAGCAAAATTCTTGTCAAAGAGGGACAGTCCGTCACGAAGGGGCAAAAAATTGCAGAAGTGGGGTCTTCTGATACAGATCGTCCCAAATTACATTTCGAGATTCGACATCAAGGCAAACCGGTTGATCCGTTGAAGTATTTGCCAACGCGTTAGCGTGAAACACATTCCCCATCCCCCTCCCAGCCTCCCCCTTGAAGGGGGAGGAGCATCTCTCCCTCCCAGCCTCCCCCTTGAAGGGGGAGGAGCATCTCTCCCTCCCAGCCTCCCCCTTGAAGGGGGAGGAGCATCTCTCCCTCCCCTT
>JAUYFZ010000079.1 GCA_030689585.1 Rhodocyclaceae bacterium
GCGGCGTCAATCTCCCTCCCCTTCAAGGGGAGGGTTGGGGTGGGGATGGGGTTCTACGCGGAATTCTTCCCCCCATCCCCCTCCCGGCCTCCCCCTTGAAGGGGGAGGAGATCTGTGTTCCGACCGGACCTGAGTAGTTACGCATTTTCGTAACTACTCAGGTCGGCATCAATCCTCCTCCCAACCTCCCCCTTGAATCCGCCATGAAATGAGCGTGGTCTGTCGTCACAAATACCCCTCTTGCTCTCCCTTTTCACCGCCGTCGGCGAGTGTTTCTGCAAGTACCCGCAGCAACGCGGGCAGTGGCTGCGAGAGCAAGGCGGTCAGTCGGTTTCGATCATGTTCGGTGAGCGGTTTCCTTTTCGTTAGTTGTGCAAGATCGGTGGGGTTCATTTTCCATGGATGCCACTCCAGCCCTGCGTTTTGCCAGAGCAGACCGGCATTGATTGCGATTTCAATCCCTGCCGGATCGGGGTCGCAGGCGATTCGAGCGGGTGCGGGTGCGTGTCGAAGCAGGCAGGCTACTGCCGTTTTCCACCAACCTGGTGCAAAGCCGGGTAGCCAAATCACGCCCTCTTCTTCGGTGCGAGCGCGAGCGGCACGTTCAAAACTGGTGCGATTTTCGACCAGTGTCCACATAACGATCTTGCCTTGCGCGGTTTCGGCGGTGGATAGTGTTGTCGGAGTTATGGCGATGAAATCCGGTGCGCTATCAAGGTTGAGTGATCCGTGTGCAAACACCAACGTAAGTGGGGCGGCAAGGCACAGAAGCGGCGTATGGTCGCTGATGCCGTAGTTTGCTAAATCGACGCGGGCCTCTAACCAATCCCACTCGGTGGCAGTGATGCCCTTGGTATCGCCGCGTGCGAACTGGGCGAAGTCCCGTCGGGTCGCTTGCTGTGGACGTTCCAGGCAAATCGCCCAACGATCCAGCGCGGCTAGAAGATCAATGCGCGCCTGTTCAAGGGCGGCTTGCCGTGCGCCCGGTTCAGGAAGTCCCAAGGTTTGACGCAATTCAGGCAGAGCCATGAATTCGATCCATACCGGCTGCCAGCGTCCGTTGAGCCAACGCTCGTCGAGACGAATCCAGCCGCTGGCGAGCAGGGCATCGAGTAGGTCGTGCGCGGTTTCAAAAGCCGCACCGCCAGCGGAGGTCAGTAACGTTTCCCACTTGCAACGTGCTCCTTTTCTTACCCATGCGGAGGTCAGTTCACGCCATGCTGTCGGCCAAACATCGATTTTTTCTGGTGAACAATGGCACTCACGCCGCCGTCGATGGCGACCGGTGGCGGTGACCAAAATGTCAGCCATTCTTCTCGCGCACCAAGCGAGCGATGCGTGGTGCCCAGGGTTCGCCCGGGCGTTTTTTGTAAGTGACCAATGTCAGCATGGCCGGATCATAGACATTGACGTTATGCGTAATCGGGGTGGTGATGAGATATTGCGCCCGGGTGGCCTTGAGGAAACTGGCGACGCGGTCGATGTTGATGATGTCCAGATGGGCGAAGGGTTCGTCGATAAAGACGAAGCCGCCAGGATGGGCATCATCCATCATCAGGGCAATCAGAAGAATCAGCGACTTGATAACCTGTTGGCCGCCGGAAGCTTCGCCGTCGTTCATGCCCGCAAAGCCCTTCTGGTCGAAATCGAAACGCACATCCAACCCCGCTTGAGCAAGTGAAACATCGTCGTTTTCAAGATGCGGGGCGACAGGTTCGACGGCGACCTCGGCGAGTTTGCCCAGGGTCTTGAGGTTGTGGCCGTAACTGCGCAAGGTATGGCGCAGCACGTCGATATAGGCTCCGCGTGCCGCATCGGTTTGCGCTGTGGCACGGAGGTTTTCGGTTTGACGGCTTTCGTGTTCGACGCTTTGTCGTTGGTAATCTTCAGCGCGTAGATTACGCAAGGCGATCACGTTTTCATCGGTGATCCAATCGTCTTGCGCCAACCGGATTTCGAGCCGTTTGATCTCGCGTTCCACGGCAGCGGCATCGCTCCATTCTTTGGCTAACTCGACATTGGCGGCGCGATCTTTCCAAGCAGGGGGCATCGTGGCGCGGTCGTGGCGCAGACGCAGGATGCGACGGGCCTGTTCTTCACGGGCAGGTTGGTTGGCAGCCTCTTGCATGGCTTTTTGCAGCGGCGCACGTTGCGTTTCTTCCCGATCCAGTTGTCGCACAGCAGTTTCGCGCACGGCTTGTGCATTTTTGGATGCGGCATAGGCGATGTTTTGACGTTCTATCGTCGTCGCAATTTCGGTCTGAGCCTCCTTTTGTTCTCGCATCGCCTGGGCGAATTCCTCTGCGCTGTCGGCTAGTTCAGTCGGTGTTCTGGCACCGGATAACGCGGCGGTAAGGCTGACGATTCCTGTCTGTTCCTTTTGTCGTTGGGCATCTAATGTGGCAAGGCGGGTGCCCATATCAGCACGTTCGGCTTGCAAGGCGGCCAGTTGCGCACGACCAAAATGACGCTCGCTTCCGGTGCCGGCATGTCGTCCCCCGCGCCGTTCACGCAAATAACCCTCTTGCGTAATCCAGTCCTGACCCCGTGGCAACCGGCTGCCTTCATTCGCATCGGCAACACGTTGAGTGCGGTCGAGCAACTGAATCAACCAGGGCGGAACGGGTGCGGTAAATCGAATGACTTCGAGCATCGACCCCGCTGAAGGGGTCGGCGGCAACTGTCGTTCAGGCACGATGAAGTGACGATAACGCAGCCGTTCGCCGAGGGCAAAAGCACGCGACTGATCGTTCGCATCGGCGAGTAGGATCAGGTGGCGATAGGGTTGCAACAGGGCTTCCACCGCAGTTTGCCAAGTTTCATCCTGCAATTCGACCACTTCGGGCAAGAGGGCATGAATGATTCCTTCTGCCTGCAAGGCTTCGCGCAGAGTGCGCACCTCCAGCGGATCGGCGCGTTCGCCTCGCATCAGACGAGCGATGCGGTCATCCAGTTCCTCCAGTTTTTCGCGCAGGGGCAATAATTGCAATCGCAGATGATCGTCGCGGTTTTTGCGGGTTTCCAGATCGTGCGCTAACGCATCGGCATCCATCGTTCCAGCAAGCCGTGCCGCTTCGATTAACCTGGTGCGACGTTCCAGCAGCGTGGTGCATCGGGTTTCGCGGCGACTAGCCGTCTCTTTGGTCTGTTGCAAACGGGTCAGTTCTACGTCCCAGTTTTGTAGTTCAGCGGCAGCAGATTTCACAGCGGTGCGTAAAGCCGGTAATCGGTGATCCAGTTCAACAAGTGTCTGCTTGAGCATGGCGTATTCGCGCCGTTTTCCAGAGAGGTGCACGCGCCCCATGCGGATGGATTCCTGTAATTCGTGATAATTCAGGCGCGGCATGATCTCGCTAAACAGGGTCATGCGCTCATCGGAAAGCCTGCGCCATTCGCGGTAACGGTTGACCTGCCCGCTGAGTTTTTCAACTTCAGCCCCGAGCCGCTGCAACTGACTTTCAAGTTCTCGTAACTCTAAAGTGGTCTGTCGCTGGTGGTCACGTGCTTCTTGATAACGGTCCAGCACGGTCTTGTCGCCGAAGACGTGGAACACGAGATCGAGCAATTCACGCGGTGCGTATTCACACAGTTTGTCGGTTTGCCCCTGTTCGAGCGAGAGCACCCGGGCGATGGCACGCGATAATCCGGCATGTTCCAACCGACGGGCATATTCGCGCACTCCCATCCATTGCGCTTCGCTTGCCAAGGTTTCGATGGCGATATCGCCTTCGGCTACGCAGTATTCACGGGTCCAGTCGCCCCCCTTCTTTTCGATGCGACAGGCGAGGGTAACCTGATCGCCCAGCAGAGGAAAGAATGGATGGGTGCGCCCACCCGATCCGCTGCCACGGCGATTGTCGACGACACCTCTGAGCCAGGTGAAAGGTTGTCCGCTCTTGCGGGCATAGCGTTTGTAATCGCGCTTTTTTGAGCATTCTTGAGCCAGCAGGGTGCGCAGGGCATCCAGCAAGGTTGTTTTTCCGGAACCATTGGGTCCCACGATGGTGACGATGGGGGCATCCAACGGCAGGGTGGCGCGTTGCCAAAAATCCCAATGAACCAGTTCAAGGTTGAGAATAC
>JAUYFZ010000109.1 GCA_030689585.1 Rhodocyclaceae bacterium
TTAGTCTCCTCCCCCTTCAAGGGGAGGGAGTTAGTCTCCTCCCCCTTCAAGGGGAGGGAGTTAGTCTCCTCCCCCTTCAAGGGGAGGGAGTTAGTCTCCTCCTCCTTGAAGGGGAGGGAGTTAGTCTCCTCCTCCTTGAAGGGGAGGGAGTTAGTCTCCTCCTCCTTGAAGGGGAGGGAGTTAGTCTCCTCCCCCTTCAAGGGGGAGGCAGGGAGGGGGATGGGGTATGTATTTCACGTTAACCCATTCCCTTACCCACAACTCCTCTCCCCCTGTGGGAGAGGGCCGCATCGTGGTTGATTCCCCGTTGCCTACTGCTTGAGATCGCGATAGAAATTCTCGTGGGGTCCCATTGCTTCGAGATAGACGACTCGAATTTCATCATCTACTGTGTAGCCAAGCAGGTAAAGCTGGCCCTGACTGCGAAACTTGTAGACGAATAATTGTGCGAGATCACCCTTCTTGCGTTCGCCCAGCGTTGGATTGTCGGCGACCACGTCGATTGCAGCCTCTACATCCGCAGCGACGTTGTCGTGTAGTTTCTTGTACTGACGGGCGAAATGTCTGGTCTGAAGAACCTTGTAGCTCATGTGGGGCGAGGCCGTGGCACGAAGGAAGTTGCTTGCTCACGAGGTTCGGCTATGGCAACAAGCGATTCCGCCACAAAGCTCACCGGCAGATCGGGATTGTCGAGCGCGGCACGACCGACTTTGGCCCAGAACTCGATCTGACCGGTAATGGTGCGATGCCAGGCAACCGCCTCGACCTTAGCTTGGTCGTAGAGCAATTGATCAATGCGGATTGATGTTGATGTTGTCATGGCGAACTCCTGAATAGGTTCGGCGAACATTACCACATTTGTGGCATCGGTTATGAACCTAAATAAATCTCTCGAATACGCGGGTTTGTCATCAGGTTTTTTGCGGAATCCATCAAGGTGATGTGCCCTCCTTCCATCACATAACCTCGGTGACAGGTTTCCAAGGCTAATCGGGCATTTTGTTCAACGAGCAGGATCGTCACCCCTTCTTGGGCAATGGTACGGATCACTTCAAACACTTTTTGCACCATCAGGGGAGCCAGCCCCATCGAGGGTTCGTCGAGCAACAGGAGTCGGGGGCGGCCCATCAAGGCTCGTCCGATGGCCAACATCTGCTGTTCGCCGCCTGAGAGCGTTCCCGCCAACTGTTGTGCCCGTTCTGCTAGACGTGGTAACAAATCAAAAACACGGGTGATGTCTGCCTCGATAGCGTCCGAGCGATGCCACGCGCCCAAGGCCAGATTTTCCATTACGGTGAGGCGGGTAAAAACACCCCTGCCTTCAGGGACCAGTGCCAACCCTTTGGCAATCAGGGAATGCGCGGGAAGCGTGTCGATGCGTTCCTCCCGATAAAGAATTTCTCCAGAAGACGGTAGTAATCGTGCAATGGCCTTGAGCGTGGAGGTTTTGCCGGCCCCATTGGCCCCGATCAGACAAACGATCTCCCCTTCTTCGATGCCAAAAGACACCCCTCGAACCGCACGAATGCCGCCGTAATGGACTTGCAGGTGACGGCATTCAAGCAGTGCCAAGATAAGCCTCGATCACGGCGGGGTTGTGACGCACTTCTGTCGGCGCACCTTCTGCAATTTTTCCGCCATAGTCGAGTACCGCAACACGGTCGCACAGCCCCATGACCAGTTTGACATCGTGCTCGATCAATAAAACGGTCACACCGCCCGCCCGCAACTGCTGAATCAAATCAGCCAACGCCCTCGTTTCGGATTCATTCATGCCCGCCGCCGGTTCGTCCAAGGCAAGCAGTTTCGGATCGGTGGCCAGGGCGCGGGCGATTTCCAGTCGACGCTGATCGCCGTAAGACAGATGATGCGCCAACCGATTCGCCTGAGCAGCGATGCCCACGAATTCGAGCAATTCTTGAGCACGCGCACGAATGGCCGCCTCCTCTGCCCGCTGAAGTCGATGTCGTAGGATCGCCCCCATGATGCCCGCCTGGGTTCGCGCATGTCGGCCCACCATCACATTTTCCATCGCGGTCATCTGTCCAAACAGCCGGATGTTCTGGAAAGTCCGTGCGATCCCCGCCAGAGCCACTTCATGGGGATGGGTGAGTCGCAACGGCTGATCGTCGAAAAATACTTCGCCCCCGTCTTTCGGGTAAAGCCCCGTGAGCACGTTAAAAAACGTGGTTTTCCCCGCTCCATTCGGCCCGATGAGTCCGTAAATTTCACCTTGTAGAATCGTGAGCGACACATCTTTCAATGCCAGTACGCCGCCGAACCGCTTGGAGAGATTACGCGTTTCAAGAAGAGTGCTCATGGGGCAACAAATTCGCGTCGATGCCGCTGTTCCGGCCACAATCCTGCCGGACGGTAACGCATGACAACGATCAACGCGACCCCGAAAAGCAGCATGCGCAAGGCTTCGGGGTCGAGTACCACCGTGCCGAAAATGGCCTGTTGCATCGGCCCGGCACTTTGTCGGAATATTTCGGGCAATACCGTGAGCATCACCGCGCCCAAAATCACTCCCGGAATATGGCCCATACCGCCCAAGACAACCATGCACAGCACCATGACCGATTCCATCAGGCCGAAACTTTCGGGCGAAACAAAGGTCTGAAAGCTGGCAAACAATCCACCGGCCACCCCGCCAAACGAAGCCCCCATCGCAAAAGCCGCCAGTTTGACGTTGCGCGTATGGATGCCGCAGGCTTTGGCCGCCATTTCATCTTCACGAATGGCCACCCAGGCCCGTCCAATGCGTGAATTCTGCAAGCGCAGACCGATAAAAACGATCAACAACACCAGCACCACAAAAAGATAGTAATAAAGGATGGTGCTGGGAATCGGCAGACCTGTCACCACCCCGGGATCAATGTTGGCAATTCCCTTGGGGCCGTTGGTCAGATTGAAGGGCGCGTTGAGGTTGTTGATGAAAATACGGATGATTTCACCAAAACCGAGCGTGACAATCGCCAGATAGTCCCCCCGCAAACGCAAGGTTGGCGCACCCAGCAGCACGCCAAAAACACCCGCCGTCAGTGCCCCCAACGGCAAAATGGCCCAGATCGGCCAGTGAATTCCAAAGTGGGGCGATGCCAGTAGTGCGTAAAAATAAGCCCCCACCGCATAGAAAGCGATGTACCCCAGATCAAGCAACCCGGCGAAGCCGACCACAATGTTCAGCCCTAGGGCCAACATGACATAGAGCAACGCAAAATCGAGAAGTCGTACCCACGCATTGCCCATCGTGGCTTCCACCACGAAGGGAGCCACGATCAGGGCCGTGGCGATGAGAAGAACCCCCCGAATTTTCATGCCGCCGCAAACAACTCCATCGACGTAGGCCGACTCACTTTCGCCAGCCAGCGTGTAATCGCGTGCCGCACCACCTGCCGAACGATCTCCTCCGATTGTTCGGCCAACCGCCAGTGAAAACGCAACCCTCCGCGTCCGTCATCGAGCGACCAATCGGCGTGATGAGAAAACGAAAGAGAAGCGCGTAAAGGTAGACACCCCAAGCGAGCGCACTCAGCCTCTAGGGTATCGGAGATCAAACGTAACGCCTCACGACGTATCCACGCTTCTGCTATATCTTGCACCTGACGCGGAGAAGCTGCGGGGGGTAAGGGCAGATAAAGATGGTCACCTTCCAGCATCGGTTCACGAACCGCAGAATCCAGACGCAACGTCACCACCGTGCCGAGCCAAGCCAGCGGAGTACCGTTTTGCCAGATATCCTCCGTCTGCTCCTTCTCAGGACGTACGATTTTTAACGTAAGTTGTTGTGAATTTTGAACATATTTACGCATAGAACCTCCGCATTTCCGTTTCGATCCAGTTTTCAGCCATCGTATTGATTTCTGCCACCGTTCGACCTGAAGGGAAAATGGCCGGGCCGATGCTGAC
>JAUYFZ010000196.1 GCA_030689585.1 Rhodocyclaceae bacterium
TTGACCCAGACTTCGAAGGGGACTCGTTGGCCGTTGTCTGTATGGCCGACGAAGAGCGCGAATCCGCCGTGTGGGGTTTCGATCATGTACGTCCAGGCGGCGTTGCCATCGGGCATGTTCGGGCGACCCGGCCAGCGTAACGAAGAGAGGACGGGGGCGGGTAAGGAACCAATGGATAAGCGTTTGTTGGCTCCTGTCATGCCAGAGGGCAACCCATGGTCATCATCAAGCGTGACATCTTGAGGTTGTTGTTTCTTCGGTTCCACTGAGAGAACAGAACCCAATACTTGATTGGGCCGGTAGGTGGCCAGTCCTTTGAGGCCCGCTTTCCAGGCGGAAAGATAGAGGGTTTCAAATTCCGAGTAGGGGTAATCTTCCGGCACATTGACTGTTTTCGATATGGCGGTGTCGATGTAAGGCGCGACCGCGGCCACCATGTCTTTGTGGGCCTGTGCGGATATTTCCAGTGCAGTGACGAAATAGTCCGGCAGACGGGCTGTATCGTGTCCTTGGTGTTTATAGAGCCGCCAAGCGTAGTCTTCGACGGCGTATTCCTTGTGCGTGCCGTCGGCCATGCGTTTCTTGCGGGTGTACGTCCAAGAGAAGGGCGGTTCGATGCCGTTGGAAGCGTTGTCGGCGAAGGCTAACGAAATGGTGCCGGTGGGGGCGATGGACAGTAGATGGGAATTGCGTAGGCCGTATTTTCGTATCTCATCTTTTATGTCGGGGGGTAAGCGTGTGGCGAAACTGTTGCCGGAAAGATAAAGGTCTGCGTTGAATAACGGGAAGGCACCGCGTTCGCGTGAGAGGGCTACCGAGGCTAGATAGGCACGATCCCGCATGAATTCCGAAATTTTTGTGGCCATGGCGCGGGCAGGGGCCGTGTCATAGCGTAGTTTCAGCATGATGAGTGCATCGCCTAATCCGGTGAATCCCAGTCCGATCCGGCGTTTTGCTTGCGCTTCCCGTTGTTGTTCTGGCAGGGGCCAGTGGGTGGCATCGAGGACGTTGTCTAGCATTCGCACAGATACGTCGATGACTTGCCCGAACGCGGCGAAATCAAATTCGGAGGATTCGAACGGGTGCGGGATGAATCGTGTCAGGTTGATGGAGCCTAGGCAGCAGCAGCCGTAGGGGGGGAGGGGCTGCTCAGCACAAGGGTTTGTGGCTTCAATGGTTTCGCAATAACTCAGATTGTTGTCGCGGTTGATCCGGTCTAGGAAAAGAATGCCAGGTTCGGCGTGGTCGTAGGTGGAACGCATGATCTGATCCCACAGTTCGCGGGCGCGTGGTTTCCGGTAGACCCAGAGTTCGTCTTCGCGCTGGTAGGCTCCGGTGGCCTTAAGGTCGCTGGTGGGTTCTGCGCGATGAATGAGTTCGACGTCGGTATCGTTTTCCACAGCACACATGAAGGCATCGGTGACCCCAATGGACATGTTGAAGTTGGTGAGGTCTCCCTTGTCCTTGGCGTGAATGAAGGCTTCGATATCAGGGTGATCGCAGCGCAACACGCCCATCTGAGCACCGCGTCGGCTACCGGCTGATTCGACAGTTTCACAGGAGCGGTCGAACACGCGCATGTAGGAAATAGGGCCGGAAGCGCGTGACAATGTTCCCTTGACATGAGCACCGGAGGGGCGAATCGAGGAGAAATCGTAACCGACTCCGCCGCCGCGACGCATGGTTTCTGCCGCCTGAAGCAGGGCGGTATAGATACCTGGGCGGCCTTCTCGGCTTTCCGAAATGGAATCCCCTACCGGTTGCACGAAGCAGTTAATCAGCGTGGCACACAGGTTGGTTCCCGCAGCAGAATTGATACGGCCCGCAGGGACAAAACCGTTTTCCTGCGCTTCCAGAAACAGGGTTTCCCAGTCGTGGTGTCTGTCTTCTGTCTCGATAGAGGCCAAGGCGCGAGCGACGCGCCGTCGCACGTCATGTACGCTTCGCTCATGGCCCTTGGCATATTTTTCAATCAGGACTTCTTCTGATATTTCCTGCGGAAGGGGAAGACCAAGTTGTTGAGTTGGAACGTTTTTTTCTGAAAGTAGCGCGTCGGCAATCATGGCAATACCTAATGAACGGGGCGAAGTGAGACGCGGAGAATATCTCTAGATTTTTATCGATGCAACAAGATTTTTCTGGGATCAATAAAAACAGACGGTTACGAGCGAGCCTAGTGGTTGCTAACCGTTTTGCGACTACCTATAGTAGGTTGCGGAGCGCACCACGGGCGTACCAGATGTTTTTTACTGTTGCCGATAAGATCGGCCCTGCCCATGGATTTCAGAGCTTCTCGCAGCAAATCTCCGTTCTTGGGATCGTGATAGCGCAGGAACGCCTTGTGCAGACGGCGTTGTCTTTCTCCCTTGACCACCTCGACATCTTCAGCACTTTTCGAGACGCGCTTCAGCGGGTTTTTGCCGGTGTGGTACATCGCCGTGGCTAATGCCAGTGGCGTGGGCAGAAAGGTTTGCACCTGGTCTAGGCGGAAATCGTTGCGCTTCAACCAAAGGGCTAGTTCCAGCATGTCACGGTCGGTGGTGCCAGGGTGTGCGGCGATGAAATAGGGGATCAAATACTGCTCTTTGCCGGCTTCTTTCGAGGCTTTTTCAAATAGGGTTTTGAAATGGTCGTAGCACGTCATGTCGGGTTTCATTATCTTCGACAGCGGCCCGGCTTCCGTGTGTTCTGGAGCGATCTTGAGATAGCCCCCGACGTGGTGGGTGACGAGTTCTTTGACGTATTCGGGTGAACGAACGGCCAAGTCATAACGTATGCCGGAGCCGATCAAGACCTTTTTGATACCGGGAAGTGCACGCGCTTCGCGGTAGAGGTGAATCAATGGCGTGTGCGAAGTGCCCATGTGGGGGCAGATGCCTGGATAAAGGCAGGAAAGCCGACGACAGGCGGATTCGATGGATTTGTCTTTACAGGCCATGCGATATAGGTTGGCCGTCGGGCCGCCCAAGTCGGAGATGATGCCGGTAAAGCCGGTGGTTTTGTCACGTATTTCTTCAATTTCTCGCAAAATCGAGGCTTCCGAGCGATTTTGCACGATGCGTCCTTCGTGTTCCGTGATGGAACAAAAAGTACAACCGCCAAAACAGCCGCGCATGATATTGACTGAGAAGCGGATCATCTCCCATGCGGGAATCGTGGCATTGCCATAGGACGGGTGAGGCGCACGGGCGTAAGGCAAACCATAGACGTGATCCATTTCTGCCGTGGTGAGAGGGATGGGGGGCGGATTGAGCCAGACATCCCTGTGACCATGCAGCTGTACAAGAGCGCGGGCATTGCCAGGGTTGGATTCGAGATGAAAGGCGCGAGAGGCATGGGCGTAGCGAAGGGGATTATTCGAGACTTCTTCGTAAGCGGGTAAACGGATGACCGTTTTGTCGCGTTCTGCGCATTCTGTCGAGTGGTGGCTGGCATCGCCGGCACCGAGGGCATGCCAGTCAGACGAAGGCATCCAGCCCTGAGGCACCATGAAAGCCGTGCCGCGCAGGTCGCGAATCTCATTGATTTTTTCGCCTTTTGCCATTCGATGGGCCAGTTCAACGAGGGCGCGTTCGGCATTGCCAAAGAGCAACAGGTCGGCTTTGGAATCCGGCAGGATGGAACGGCGCACTTTGTCTGACCAGTAATCGTAGTGAGCAATGCGACGTAGCGAAGCTTCGATGCCGCCGATGACGACGGTCACATCATCGAAGGCTTCGCGCACCCGCTGCGTATAAATGAGCACGGCGCGGTCAGGACGATGATCTGGCGCACCGCCCGGTGTATAGGCATCGTCCGAACGAATTTTGCGCTCGGAGGTATAGCGGTTGACCATCGAATCCATATTGCCGGAGGTAATGCCGAAAAAGAGATTCGGTCGTCCCAATCGTTGAAAATCCACAACCGAATGCCAGTCGGGTTGCGCGATGATGCCGACGCGAAAGCCTTGCGCTTCCAGCAATCGCCCAATAAGTGCCATACCGAAACTAGGATGATCGATGTAAGCATCCCCTGTGATGAGGATGATGTCGCAGGAATCCCAACCCAGAACCTCCATTTCGGCACGTGACATGGGCAGAAAGGGGGCGATGCCGAAACGTCTGGCCCAGTAGGGCTTATAAGCGGTGAGACTACGGGCGAGTTTTGGCATTTTGGCTATGGAAATTTAGCCAGAAAAAACTGGCGGAGAGGGCGGGATTCGAACCCGCGGTGGGCTATGAACCCACACACGCTTTCCAGGCGTGCGACTTAAACCGCTCATCCACCCCTCCGAAGGGCGCGCAGAATAAACTAGAACGGCCTTGACTGCAACACTAAGCGTTGTCCAATGGGG
>JAUYFZ010000123.1 GCA_030689585.1 Rhodocyclaceae bacterium
GGCTTCGAGACTCACCACAAAAAAGGCATGGCTAGAGTTTGCCAAGCTTTTTCTCGCCGATTGCGCCATTGGCCCACAAAGGGGATCGAAAAGAGGAAGGTATTCATTATAGGATTGCCAACCAGGCACTCCAGCCGACGCCGGGATCTGCCTTGGCTTACGTTAAGGCCCATGGCGGCGCGGCTGAGCTTGGTCGTTCGGCCAATAGAACATAAGACGAACGGTGCCTGAACGTGCAATAAGGAGAACTGCAAATGGGGAGAATCATAGCATCCGTAAGGATCACAAACCCGTCTGATCCTGACGCGAAAGTCAGATGCGATGCCCTGGTCGATACTGGCGCATCCTTCATGGTACTTCCGTCTGCTTGGCGCGACCGGCTCGGCAAACTGGACGAAATCGGAAAAGTGCAGCTTGAAACTGCATCGCAGGAGACCGTTGAGGGCGAAATCTGCGGCCCAGTTCGGATACAACCCACATTCAACACCAACATTAAGCATAAATATAGATACTTTAAAAGTATTACAAAATAACTCTGGACTCTGATTATTCTTCATGGTATATAGGTTGGCCATGGAAACGCCAACCGTTATTCAGGGACGCCTGCTTACATCCGAAGATTTAGACTTGGTTCTGGCACTCAGGAAAAAGTTTCCAGCATGGAGCCAGTATCAACTGAGCCGGGATCTGGCCAAGCGTTGGAACTGGCGTAATAGCAAGGGCCAACTCAAAGACATTGCCTGTCGGAGCCTCCTTCGTAAGCTTGAGGTCAAGGGGCTGATTGATCTGCCAGCTCCCCGATGTATTTCTCCGAACCGCTATAGGCATCAGCCGGTAACGCCTGTAGCCCACGACACGACACCCATTATCGGACCTCTCTCTTCTCTTCTGCCGCTCCAGTGGTTCGATACCACAAGCGAGCCAAACCGCGGGTTGTTTTCCTGGTTTTTGGCCTCCCAACACTATTTGGGCTTCCGGCAATCTGTTGGCGAGAACATGGCATACTTGGCCGCGGACCGGCATGGCCGTCCACTCGCCTGCCTGCTCTTTGGCTCGGCTGCCTGGAGCTGCGCGGCGCGCGATCTTCATGTGGGGTGGAGCGCCCGGCAACGCCGCGAGCGGTTGCATCTGCTTACGAACAATCATCGATTTCTGATTCTGCCCTGGGTCCTCATTCCGCAACTGGCGAGCCATTTGCTTGGCAAAGTGACGCAACGGCTCTCCCGAGATTGGCAGGCTAAGTACGGCCACCCCATCCTGCTGGTTGAAACCTTTGTTGACAACAGCCGATTCCAGGGCATCTGCTATCGGGCGGCAAACTGGCTTCGGCTCGGAGAGACCACGGGGCGTACCCGCAACGACCGCTGGAATCGAGCGGTCGCGCCGGTTAAAGATGTGTATGCTTACGCCTTGCACAGGCAGGCGCTGGAGAAACTCCGTGATCCATCCTGACGAACTCCGCCGGCAAGCTGGTCAATTCGATGTCCACCAGGTTGGCTTCCATCCGATCATCCGGGCCTATGTCCAACGTCTTGGCCTGGTTGAGCTCATCAATAACTTGATCCGCGGCCAGATGCTGGTCGATCCTGGGATCATCGTTGCTGGAATGATCCAGGATACCTTCTCCGGCCGTTCCCCTCTCTATCACTTGAAGGATTTCTTTACTGACCAGGATACGGAACTGCTCCTCGGTCAGCCGGTCGATGCAAACGATTTCTGCGATCACAATGTCGGCAGGGTCCTCGATCGCATCTATGAAGCCGGTCCCAGCCGGATCTTTGGCGAGGTGGCTCGCCGTGCCGCGGTGATCTTTGAACTCGATACCCGCGCCGGCCATTGGGACTCGACTTCGGTCAGCGTCTGGGGTGAGTATAACACCAGCCCTGACCAGGAAGGTTCACCGCTGCATATCACCTTCGGCCACAGCAAGGACGGCCATCCGGATTTAAAGCAATTTATGATCAGCATGCTCTGCGTCGAACATAATATCCCCATCCTGGGCGACATCCATGATGGCAACAGCTCTGACAAGAACCTCAACAACAAGCTGCTTACTCGCATCAGCAAGAACCTGGCCCGTCATGGTCTGGGCGAGGGTGCTTTCACCTACATCGCCGATGCAGCCATGGTCACCGAGGAAAATCTTGCCTGCTTCGACCCTGTACCGGGCGCCGCGCCACTCTATTTTGTCACCCGTCTGCCTTTTACCTATAAGGAGACCAGCCGGGTTGTTACCGAGGCCGTCCAGGCCAGCCAGTGGGATGAAATCGGGGTGCAGTCTCAGTCCCGTCCCACCCCTAAACGGCCATCCGCATCCTACCGCGCTTTTGAGTCCAAGGTCGAACTATATGGCCGAACCTATCGCGCCATCGTTATCCACTCCAGCGCTCACGACAAACGACGCCAGAAACGTCTGGAAAAAGAACTGGCCGAGGCACGCCGGAAATTGGCCGATTCCATCGCCACCAGCCTCAACAACACTTTCTTTTGTCGCGTTGATGCTGAAGCTGAATTGGCTCGCATCAAATCGTTGCCTATGCCCTTCCACCGCCTTGAGGGCACAATTGAAGAAGAACTCCAATATGCCCCAGGCAGACCGCCTAAGCAAGGCCCTCGCAAGGTAGTCGCCCACCTCTGGCGCATCCAAGCCGAAATTATCGATAATGCTGATACCATCGAACGAAAACGATCCGAGGCCGGCTGCTTCGTACTCCTGACCAACCTCCCTAACGAGGGCAAGGATGCTCAAAATGCCGAAGAGTTGCTCCGTACTTACAAGGCCCAAGACGGTATCGAGCGCAACTTTGGTTTTCTCAAAGATCCGCTCATCGTTAACGACCTCTTCCTTAAGAAACCGGAGCGGATTGAAGCGCTCGGAATGAATTTACTACTCTGCCTGCTCATTTGGAATCTCATGCAGCGACAGATGCGTCGTCATCTCGAAAAAAACAAATCCCTTATCGAGGGCTGGGATCGCCGTTCCACCGATCGCCCTACTTCATATATGATGACCACCAAATTCAGGAATATCCTTATACTCAAGGTTGGTCAAACCCGAGTACTAAAAAAACCACTAACCATCACACAACAAGCTTATCTCAAGGCTCTCGGCCTCACTGAGGCGATCTTTATTGCCACGCATCCACCTCCTTAACGTCAACAAAAAATTAGCCGGTTCACTGCCGAAAGGGGTGTGGAATGTGGG
>JAUYFZ010000124.1 GCA_030689585.1 Rhodocyclaceae bacterium
ATGTCACCCACTATAAACCGTATAGAACCATTGTTTTTAGACGTGCGTATTACAAGCGACATTGACCCCCTCATTCCATTCCCGCAGCATGGCTTCACCGACCACGCTGAAATCTGGATGAGCTTTGCAATGCAAACGCAGGTCACTCATGGTCTTCACGACAGATTCTGCCACTTCTTCCAGAATGGCCCTCGATCGGGCGGGTTGGAGGTTGCATTGAAGTTTCGCAAAGTTGAGCAGTTTTTTCGCGGTCGGGAAACGCTTGCTTCCCTCCAGTGTTAGTGCCAGCGAATCGCCTTTGATGTAGGGGGGGGTTGTCACGATGTCGTAAGCGGGAGCCAGCTTAACCGGCTTGTCCGCCGCTTCGTAGAGCACCCCGAAATTTTTGAGATGCGCATCGCCATTTCGCACAGCACAGGAAACCGTTAAAGATCGAAAAAATGATTCCAATGCTTCGTACTGATGTGCGGGTGATACGTAATCGCGGATGCGTTTGGCGAGCTGTTCATAGCTGCCGTTGTATTTTTCATCGGTGCTGACCCCGTTGAGTGAACAGAAATCCTCGAAACCAAGGTAGTTCCCTGTCTCTGTCAAATCAAACCGCTCAACGACGAGGAAGCGGTTGTTGTCGGAAAGAAACACGTTGGGTGTTTGAAGTCCGGCGCGACGGGCCACACTCATGCAGAAAAATTCGTTGGCTGCCAAGTGGGCAAATTCATTTGCATCCCAGCCTTTAACGATATGGGTGGCTCCCTTGACGGTAATTCTGGCCTTATTGTCACTATGGCCACTCTGTTTCGCTAGGTCCTGATCTTTGATCAACACCTTTGGTTGAACGCCGGACACTCCGGATACCCCTGAGAAGCGTTCAAGCAGGTCGCGCAAAAGGTCTTCCGTTCCCTCGTAGGCGATCAATTCTTGAACGCTTTGCAAGGGTACTTGATCAATCAGGTTAGGGTCGTTTGAAAAACGCAGCCGCCCAATCTGAGAGCATCCGATGATCTCCAACAGAGCGAGTTGGTCGAATCCCTGAACACGTTTACGGAACATCCGTTCGATGGATTCCTTCAGCCGACCTTCAGGCAGATTCATCTGAAACACTGGATGCAGGCCGTTCTTGTACGAATAGCTCTTCAGCGACCAAGGCATCGTGAGAGAGACATCCTGGCCGGGCTGGAACGTTGGACGGTAAGCGAAGACGTAATCGCCCGTTTCATCACGATGACGATCCAGCGCACCTACTACGTCTCTGGAAATCCAAACGTTCAGCATTTTTCTCGCTCGGCGATCAAGTCGCGCAAGGTGGGTCGAGGGGAAGCCTCTCTCACCACGAGTTCCAAGCCGAGTGTTGAGCAAATCGCCATGATTTTTCTTAATCCAAGTTCCGGCAGTTTGCCGTTTTCAAGATGGCTCAGTGTGACCCTGCTCATTCCAAGGGGGGCGGCAACCGCTTGCTGCGATAACCTCAGCACCTTGCGTCGGGTCTTGATGGTATTCCCTAAGTCGATCATGTCCATGGGTGTATTGTATGCGCTACATCAGGGGTGTTCTCGCTTTAATTGTAGTGCACCCGATGCATTTTGTATGCGCCGATGTGCACCGGCAAAACCTGCCGCCTGGGTGGCAAATCAGTCACGAATGTGCGGCAAATTCAGCAACCTTGCCCCTCGGATGGCCCATTACCCCGCAAATTCTATGAATGGCACGCTTTCTGCTTCTCGACAGTCAAGCCAAAAACTTTAACGAAAATCCATCATGGACAGACTGATTTACACCGCAATGACAGGGGCGTCCGGGACGCTTTCCCGACAAGCCGCTGCAGCGCACAATCTCGCCAACATTGCGACCGATGGGTATCGGGCGGAAGTGCATCGTTTGCGTGCAGTGGAAGTGCAACGGCAAGGAGCATCGCTCACCACCGCACTGCCTACCCGCGCTTTTACGGTGGATGCCAGTACGCATACGGATTTTGCAGCAGGCCCCATCCGGCATACAGGGAATTCTTTGGATGTGGCTTTGCGCGGCAAGGGCTGGATGGCTCTGGCGATGCCCGATGGCACGGAAGCCTTTACGCGGGGCGGTAGCTTGGATGTATCGGTCAACGGCATTTTGCAAACGAAAAACGGGATTCCCGTTCAGGGGGACGGAGGGCCGATCACGTTGCCGCCGGATTCTCGAATCAACATTGGCGAAGACGGCACGATCTCGGTGGTTCCCCAGTCGGGTGCGCAAAATACCGTCAGTGCGATCGGCAGGATAAAACTGGTCAATCCGAAAGAATCTGATCTTTTGCGCGGGGAGGATGGCTTGTTTCGTTTGGCGAAACAAGGAGTTGTTGCCCCAGCCGATGAGTCGGTTCGCGTCGCCAGCGGTTATGCCGAAAGCAGTAATGTGAATCCAGTCGAAGAAATGGTGTCAATGATCTCCCTTGCTCGTCAATTTGAAATGCAGATGAAGATGATCTCATCGGCAGACCAGAATGATCGTGCGGCCACGCAGATACTTTCAGTACGTTAATAGGTTGATAAATCATGATTCGCTCTCTGTGGATTGCTAAAACCGGACTCGATGCGCAACAGACACATCTGGATGTGGTCGCGCATAATCTCGCCAACGTCAGTACTAACGGCTACAAACGCCAACGGGCTGTCTTTGAGGATTTGCTCTATCAAAACCTCCGGCAACCCGGCGCGCAGTCTTCACAGCAAACACAGGTTCCTTCCGGCTTGATGATTGGCACGGGGGTGCGACCGGTAGCCACGGAACGAATTTTTGCACAGGGCAATTTACAACTCACTGAAAACGCACTGGATGTTGCGATTAACGGACAGGGGTTTTTCCAAATACAGATGCCCGATGGCACGTTGGCTTATACGCGGGATGGGGCTTTTCAGATGAACAGTTCCGGCGCAATGGTGACGGCCAGTGGCTATCCTGTTTCTCCGCCTATCACCATTCCACCAACGGCTAAGACGATCACCATTAGTCGCGATGGTATTGTTTCGATTACTGAATCGAATGGAGGTACCCCCACGCAAGTGGGAACGATTCAGATCGCCAGCTTCATCAATCAGGGCGGCTTGCAAAGTTTGGGAGAAAACCTCTTTGCGGAAACTGCTTCTAGCGGGTCACCCACACCCAATACGCCGGGCACGAGCGGCACTGGGTTGCTCAACCAGAGTTATGTCGAAACCTCGAACGTCAACGTGGCGGAAGAACTGGTCACGATGATTCAAACGCAACGCGCTTATGAACTCAATTCCAAGGCGATAACGACTTCCGACGCAATGTTGGGACGGCTCACGCAACTATGAAAATTCTTTTTGTCACGTTAATGCTCACCGGTTGCGTGACCTCCGCGCCGCATACTGCTGTGCACCAGCCGATGAGTGTTCGTCCAGAACTTCGGCAGGCCAGCGTGGCAACGCCGGGTACTATTTACAGTGTGGCGACGACTCGCCCACTGTTCGAAGATCGTCGCGCTCGTTATGTCGGCGATACGCTCATCATCAGCATTGCTGAAAAGACGCAGGCCTCAAAAAAATCGGATACCAAGGCAGAACGCAAGCATGAAACGGATATTTCCGTACCGACGATTGTGGGGTTGCCGTTCAAGGGCGCACAAGGAATGTCACTCGGGGCCGGTGCGACAGGGGCCACGACCTTTGGTGGTAAGGGCGAAAACTCCTCGTCGAATGACTTCACCGGCACGATTACGGTCACGGTCATCGAGGTTTATCCCAATGGCAATCTTCTGGTATCTGGTGAAAAAATGATTGGGTTGAAGGAGGGCGAGGAATTCATTCGTTTCTCTGGCGTGGTCAATCCCAACAATATTACGGCCTCCAATACGGTGCAATCCACGCAGGTGGCGGATGCCCGTATGGAGTTCAAAGCGAACGGCTTCATTGATACGGCCCAGGTCATGGGCTGGATGGGGCGGTTTTTCTTGAGCTTCTTACCTTTCTGAAAGGAATTACCATGAACGTACGTCAAAGAGTTCGCGATGTTGCCTTCTTCCTGACTCTATTTTTCTCCGTGCTGGCCGTTGTCCAAGCACAGGAGGGTTTATGTGTCTCTACTGCCTGCGAAGCAACTTTGTGAAAGTTCTGATCGCTGTCATCTGGACATTGGCGGCCTTGATGGTGGCCGATGCGGCTCGTGCGGAGCGCGTCAAGGATGTGACCTCCATTGCGGGGGTGCGTAACAACCAGTTGGTGGGGTATGGCATCGTCGTGGGGCTGGATGGTTCGGGGGAGCAAACCGCGTTTACGGTTCAGAGTGTCATCAGCATGTTGTCCAACATGGGGGTGTCTTTGCCGACCGGGACGACCTTGGCCCTCAAAAACGTGGCGGCGGTGATTGTGACGGCCATGTTGCCGCCTTTCGCCCGCGTTGGGCAAACGATTGATGTCACCGTGTCTTCGATGGGCAGTGCCAAATCATTGCGAGGCGGTACGCTGGTCATGGCTCCCATGAAGGGAGCCGATGGCAATGTGTATGCAATGGCCCAAGGGAATGTCGTGGTCGTCGGAGCCGGCGCAGAAGGGGCGGGAACGACCAAGACGATCAATCACTTAGCCG
>JAUYFZ010000137.1 GCA_030689585.1 Rhodocyclaceae bacterium
GTCACGAAGAAGAAGTGGGCAAGATCGGTAACAAGATGTTGCTAGAAGGCAAAATCGAACCCAAGCCGATCAAAGGCAAGGCCCCTGCCATTCCTGTGAACGTTCAAGCCGCGCACGATGGCGCGAATCTGTACCTGAAATTCTCATGGAAGCAGCCCCCCGGTGGAGGCCCGAAGATGGATGCCAACAATGCCGTGAAACTGGCTTTCATGCTGGCAGAAGACGGCATCATGACGAAGGATGCCAAGGGGCGTGAAGTGGATATGTCGAAGCAGGGCGGTTGCTGGGCGACTTGCCACGAAGATTCTCGCACGATGCCAAAAGCCAAGGATGACAAGAAAACGAAGTATGTCGTCGGCGGAAAGTCCTACGATCTCGTGCAGTGGACGAGCAAAGCGAACAAGGGGTCGGACGGACATGTTTCAGACAAGCGTGTGATGGAAGGCGGCAAGGCTCTCGTGAGTGCCAAGGGTGAGAAAAAAGGGGACGAGTGGTCGGTCGTCTTTACCCGGAAGCTGGCAGGGGGCGAGGGGGATGTCGCGCTCGCACCGGGCAAGATTGTTAACTTCGGTTTTGCCATTCACGACGACCATACCGAAGGTCGTTTCCACCATGTTTCCTTCGGGTATACCTTGGGGCTGGATGCGAAGGCAGATGTAACGGCGACCAAGCAGTAAAACTGTTTTACCCTCTCCTGAACGGGGCAATCAGACAATTCTGATTGCCCCGTTTTTTGATGCATATCAAGGGTGCATAAGCAAACAGCGGAGTAAAGTCCGCGACAAATCGCCTCAGCGACAAATTGTCGCAGTCTGTTCTGAGTAGCGATTTCAAAGCCCTTCAATCAAAGGAGATATGTCATGAGAGGAATGATAAAACGCACCGTTCCGTTGCTGTTGGCAGCAGGAATGGGATTGGCGGCAACGGCGTGGTCAGCCGAGTCGCTGCAAGATGTAATGAAGCGTCGGAGTTTAAGTCAGCAAGATTTGCTGGCGGCAGCCAAGACTTATGTGCCTACGGGCAAGCGCGACGAATTTCTCGCGTTTAGTTCTGGCGGTCAGTCGGGGCAGGTGATTGTTTATGGCATCCCGTCGATGCGTATTTTGAAATATATCGGCGTGTTTACGCCCGAACCTTGGCAAGGCTATGGCTTCGACGAAGAGTCGAAGAAAGTATTGGCCGGTGGCCGGATCGACGGCAAGGATATTTCTTGGGGGGATACCCACCATCCGGGTTTTTCTGAAACCAATGGTGAAGCCGACGGTCAATATCTCTTCATCAACGACAAAGCCAATCCGCGTATCGCCGTTCTTGACCTGCGCGATTTTGAAACCAAGCAAATCGTCGTCAACCCGATTTTCAAGTCTGAGCACGGGGGTGCTTTTGTTACCCCCAACAGCGAATACATCATGCAAGCCGCGCAGTATCCGGCTCCGCTCGAAAACAGGAAATATGAACCGCTGTCTTCAATGAACGAAAAGTATCGTGGCGGTATCACCTTCTGGAAGTTCGACCGCAAAGAGGGTCGGATCAAAGAGAAAGAATCTTTCTCCTTCGAAGCCCCTCCCTACTGGCAGGATTTGTCGGACCCGGGTAAAGGGCCTTCCGATGGATGGGCATTCACCAACTCCTTCTGCTCCGAGCGTTATGTCGGTGGCATCGAAGATGGTCGTCCTCCGTATGAAGCCGGTTGCTCCGCCAAGGACACTGACTATCTGCACGTGATGAACTGGAAGAAAGCGGCCGAGATGGTCAAAGCCGGCAAGGGGTTCAAGCTCATCAATGGCCATAAGGTCATCATGATGGAAACCGCCATCAAAGAAGGCTTGCTGTATCTCATCCCGGAACCGAAATCTCCGCATGGTGTGGATGTCACCCCGGACGGCAAGTTCATTGTGATTGGTGGCAAGCTTGATTCCCATGCCTCCGTGTATAGCTTTGAGAAGATCATGGCGGCCATCAAAGCCGGCAAGTTTGAATCCAAGGATGCCTACGGGATTCCCGTGATCGCGCTGAAAGATGCTATCCATGTTCAAGTGCAACTGGGCTTGGGCCCCCTGCATAGCCAGTTTGATTCCAAACCTTGCGTCGTCTATACCTCTTTGTATGTGGATAGCCAAGTCGCCAAGTGGGATTACTGTGAAGGCAAGGTGCTCGACAAGATTTCCGTCCATTACAACATCGGTCATTTGATGACCATGGAAGGCGACACCTCCAAACCAGCCGGTAAGTATCTTGTGGCCTTGAACAAGTTGTCGATTGATCGCTTCAATCCGGTGGGGCCGCTTCATCCGCAAAACCATCAGTTGATCGACATCAGCAACAGCAAGATGCAGCTTTTATACGATATGCCGTTCCCCTTGGGTGAGCCGCACTACACCGTTGCTATTGATGCCAAGAAACTGAAGCCTGGCGTACGTTACAAGGTGGGCACGGACAGCCGCACAGACAAGCCGCATCCGTCTGCGGCCAAAGCGGGTGAAGAGCGAATCGTCAAGAAAGGTAACAAAGTTGAAGTTTTCGGCACCCTGATTCGTTCGCACATCACACCAGAAAAGATTGATGCAGAAGTGGGCGACGAAGTGACGATTCACTTGACCAACTTGGAACGCGCACAGGACGAAACCCACGGTTTCACGGTGTCGACCTACAACGTTCATGCGTCTGTTGAGCCAGGCAAGACTGTCACCGTTAAGTTCAAGGCCGACAAAGAAGGGGTCTATCCGTACTATTGCACGGAGTTCTGTTCCGCCCTGCACCTAGAAATGATGGGTTATTTGCTCGTCAAACCGAAGGGTTGGAAGGACACAGGCAAGACACTGGCCAAGGGTAGCTACACCGAAGCCGATTACAAGGCGACCGTGAAGAAAGTGGTGGATACGCAGGCGATCATCGATTCAGTCGTGGCCTACATCACCTCGGTTAACTATAAAGACTTCCCTGATGCTGTCGCGATGGTAGAAGATGCTTTCGACCAACTCGGTCACTCCAAGGGCTTGAAAGAGAAGCATGAAGGCTTTGCTGCCAAGAAGGATTGGGAAAATGCCAACCTGTGGGCCGAGCAAATCTGGCAATACCAAGTCAAGTGTGCTGATTTGGGCATCCGTGCCAAAACACACCTGGAGCAGAACGGTGCTAAGAAAGTGGCTAAGTAAGCTGATTTGATTCAGTCAGTAGAATAGGGGGCGATCAGATTTTGGTCGCCCCGTCTTCGTTGACATCCCCATGCGAAAACTTCCTCTCATCGTCGCACCCGCTACACTGATTTTGGCCACTGTCTTATGGACAGTGCTGATCGTTTTTTCCTTGTGGATGCAGCGTGAGCAACTGGATCGAACCGCGGCGGCATTGGCCCGGATTGACGCGATCACCAATTTGCGCAAAGACATGGCGATTCGAAAATGGGCCGATTCTCTAGGGGGGGTTTATGTGGACGAAACAAAGATACCGGCCACGAATTCGCTGGATGAACAGGAACGTCTGGTGGCGATACGCGGCATGGGTGAGCATATAAAATTGGTGGCGATTGCCCCGATTCATATTTTGTTAGCCGTTCAGGAAATCAGTCAGAAAATCTATGGAGTCAAAGAACGCTTAACTTCATTACAGTTGCGTAATCGCGCTAATGCCCCCGACGAATGGGAGGAAAGCGCACTCAAAACTCTCCAGGCTGGAAGCGAAGAAATGGTGACGGAATCGTTACCGCCCAAAGCGGCCAGTCACGGATTGCTGCGGGTTATGATTCCGATGAAAATGGAAAAGGAATGTCTGGAATGTCATCGTGATACGTTGGTTCCTATTGGCGGGTTGCGGGGAGGGGCCACGATCTCGATTGATCTCAACACCTATCGCACGGCGCTAG
>JAUYFZ010000199.1 GCA_030689585.1 Rhodocyclaceae bacterium
AGTGTGTCAGCGCATTTCTCCCTCCCCTTCAAGGGGAGGGCTGGGGTGGGGATGGGGTTAGATTCCATGGATACCAACCCCATCCCCCACCTAACCTCCCCCTTGAAGGGGGAGGAACAGGATAAGTTAGCGCTTATGCCCGCAAGGGGCGAGGGGAGTTTAGGTGTTGATAGCATGTTTGAACTCCAGTGCTTTTTGATAAAGATCGTTCTTCGCGGCCCCCGTGATATTCGCGGCCAGTTTGGCGGCCTGCTTAACGGGTAGGCCTTCTTCCAACAACAGGTTGAGTACTCGGTCCGCCTGCCCATCACCCTCCCTATCTTGCGTTGGGCCGGAGACAATCAGGACAAATTCGCCTCGTTGTCGATGTTCGTTTTCCGAGAGCCAATCGACGGCTTGAGATAACGGACAACGGACGATTTCTTCAAAACACTTGGTCAGTTCTCTAGCCATCACTATCTCGCGGGAGGCATCCAGCGTAGCCACCATATCCAACACGGTTTGCGCAACACGGTGCGGTGATTCATAGAACACCAAGGCGGCAGGAAGGCCCGCCAGTTGGTCGAGTTCCTTACGTCGCGCGACCGCTTTGGCGGGCAGAAACCCGACAAACAGGAATCGTTCATCCGACAATCCCGATGCCGACCACGCGGCCATGGCTGCATTGGGGCCTGGAATGGGTACGACGGGAAACCCCGCCGCCCGCACGACCGCCACCGCTCGTGCACCCGGATCGGAAATGCCTGGTGTGCCCGCATCCGAAATCAGGGCGACTTGTTGCCCGCAGGTGAGATAGGTCATCAACCGTGCGGTTGCTTCGCGTTCGTTGTGTTCATGGAGGGCAAAGCAGGCCGTCTGAATGCCATAGTGATCCAGCAAGCGACGCGAATGACGGGTATCTTCGCAGGCAATCCAGTCAACCGCACGCAAAATTTCCAGTGCTCGCACGGTAATATCGCCTAAGTTGCCAATAGGGGTAGCGACAATAAATAATTTCATGGCCGCCATTATCTCTCACCTAGAAACCGGTCGAATGGCCGAAGAAGCCGCTGTGCATTATTTAATGGCACAAGGACTCTCGATTCTGACCAAAAATTACCGCATAAAGGGCGGTGAAATAGACATCATCTGCCGAGAGGGGGACGCAGTGGTGTTCGTCGAAGTGCGCCTGCGATCCTCTGAGGCATTCGGTGGCGCGGCGGGCAGCATCACGGCCACCAAACGTCGGCGCATCATTCTGGCCGCACGCCATTGGCTGATGCGTCACGGAGACTGCCCATGTCGTTTCGATTGTATTTTGATGAATGGACGCGGTGGTATTGAATGGAGCCGCGATGCGTTTTCTGCTGATTAGCTTCTGGTTGATGGCCGGTGGTGCGGAAGCTCAAACCGTTCGAATTCTGGTGCAACAGTCGCCCTTGGCGGGGGCTCAATATTACGAAACGAAGGCCCTATGGAACGACATGAAACCGGATGATTCGCTGACGTTGATTCGAGAACCGGACAATGTGCATGACCGTCAGGCCGTTCGCGTCGAATGGCAAGGCCATAAACTGGGTTTTCTGCCCCGTGCGGAAAATCGTGCCGTGGCCAGCGAAATGGATCAGGGCACTCGCGTAGAAGCACGCATCGGTGGCATGGTTCCGCATAAAAATCCCTGGCGACGGGTGCTAATCGATGTATTTGTGACGTTTTAATTCCGATGTTCCCAAAGCCGACCGACGTCTCAACCCTTATCATGTCGACCTGATCTTTGTTGGGAGAAACACCATGAACCTGCCCGTTCTATTGCTCTTGATCGCCGCCATCCTTCCTGCGCTTTCCGGCTGCGTACCCGCCGTCGCCGTGGGGGCGACTACCGCTGCTTTTGTCATTTCTGACCGCCGCCAGCCAGAGGCTTTTTTGGCCGATGAGGGCATCGAACTTCGAGCGTCCAACCGAATCAATGAAAAATTTCCGGAGAAGGTGCATGTCAATGTCACCAGCTATAACCGGATGGCACTGTTAACAGGCGAAGTGCCGGACGAAGCAACGAGCAGGGAAATCGAAAAAATCGTCAGCACCGTTCCTATGGTCAAAACCATCATCAACGAATTACAGGTGTCTGGATTAAGTTCTTTGGCCGGTCGGGCCACGGATGCTTTTCTGACCTCCAAGATCAAGGCGCGATTCCTCGATCACAACCAATTTTCTCCCACCAAGGTTAAAGTGGTCACCGAAGCAGGCACGGCCTTTCTGATTGGCATCGTGACGAATGCCGAGGCAACCACCTCTGTGGACATTGCACGAACCACGGGCGGCGTGCTGAAAGTGGTTCGAGTATTCGACATCATTTCTGACGAAGAAGCCCGTCGATTGGACGGAACCAAACCGCCCCCTCCGTCGATTCCTGCGTCGTTATCGACCAAAATCTCCACTCCGGCGGCCCAGTGATTTCATTTGAGCAAAAGCTGTGCGCACCGGAAGACCTACCGACACGTCTCGCCGCATTGCCTCGCCCGCTCGTTTTTACCAACGGTTGCTTCGACATCCTGCACCGAGGGCATGTCACCTATCTCGCACAGGCCCGTGCGTTAGGAGCCAGTCTGTTGGTCGCAGTGAATTCGGATGCTTCCGTTCGCAGGCTCGGCAAGGGAAATGATCGCCCCGTCAACACACTGGCAGACCGCATGGCCGTCATTGCGGCCCTTGAATGTGTTACGCAAGTGACTTGGTTCGATGAGGACACGCCCGCACAACGCATTCTCGACGCACATCCTGACATTCTGGTCAAAGGCGGCGACTGGTCCCCTTCAAAAATTGTGGGGGCCTCCGAGGTAGAAGGATGGGGCGGCACGGTGCACTCCATTCCCTTCATCCACCCACGGTCGACCACGGCTCTGCTAGAAAAGATCAGGCAGTGGTAACGATGGTTGCAGTAATTCGTCTTTGCACGGTTTCTCGCACAAAAGCAATGTGACTCTTCAACGTATAGAGCATGTCAGCAAACGCCAAAGGGACTGTAATCCGATTGGCATCGGCTTCGATGGCATCGAGTTTAGCCATCCACTCCGCCGGTGAATATCGGGCGGGGTCGACGTCCACTTCTGCCTCAATAAATTTTAATTCCCCGTAACGCCGGTAGATATGCGAACTGACCCGCCAGCGATACAGCCCGGGTGCAATTTTAATGAGGGGAATCAACAGGGCGATCAGCGGAATCAGCATCACCGTCATGCGATCCAACAAAGTGGCCGTCCAGAATGGCAGATAACGCTGAAGAAAGGGCTTTCCAGATTTGTAATACCGTTTAGCCTCGTCCGATAGAGGGAAACTTAACGTGGTCGCACGCGGAAACTCGCCCTGTTTCTGAAAAAGCCCCGCCATGCCGTGCGTTTCAATCGCCGCTTCCAGCATGATATCCACTAGGGCGGGATGCAAGTCTTCCCGCACCAACACCGTTGCGGTTGTCGCCACCATCGGGATGTCCTGATCCGGTAAATCCCTGGCGACATCCACGGCCCCTCGCGGCAAAATGACTTTCGACAAATAGGGGAATTGGCGCGTGTAGGCCTCCGCATGGGTCAAACTCATCAGCCGGATTCCTGGTGTAAACAACAACGACCAGACCGTGGCCGATTGTGGTGGGCCTACGACGAGCGCGGCATCGATTTCATTCTTTCGGAAAGCCTCGACTAGCCCTATTCCCCCCTTGTCGAAAAAACGTGTGTTTTTGGCAGATACCCCATTGGCTTCGAGTAATTCTAGGGCTAGGTGTCGCGTACCGCTCCCCGGACTCCCCACGGCAATTCGTTTGCCTTTGAGTTGCAACAGACGATCGGACTCGGCGATGTCCTCCCGAAGAAATATCCAGAGCGGCTCATAGTAAAGCCCCCCCAGCGATTGAAGGGTATCGCTTTCTTTAATCTCTCCTGCTCCTTCTTGAAAGAAACCCGCACTCACGGAAGTTTCTGTCTCTTCCGTGGCACTGGCGGTGCGCAATCGTTTCAGGTTGTCGATCGCACCCGCAGAAGGTTTTTCGATCAGCGTAATGCCATGACGGGCCAGGACATCACGATAAGCCACAGCAAACCGTTGATAAGCCCCCCCGTCACCACCACTGGAAAAAACAAGTGTGCTCGGCGGAGCGGGCTGGATAAACCGAGCCGCCAGCCAGAATCCGGCTATCAGCAACAAGACCAGCGGCAATCCCACCGCCAGAAGATCGCGGGTTGAAAGCTCGGATAATCGTTTCGTAATTCGTTTCTTCGTCATGGACGGATGCTACAGCATGTAAAATCCTGATGCATGAACCTACGAAAAATTCTAGTCACTTCCGCGCTTCCCTACGCCAACGGAGCCATTCACCTAGGACATCTGGTGGAATATATCCAGACTGACCTCTGGGTGCGTTTTCAAAAGATGCAAGGGCATGAATGCTGGTATGTCTGCGCCGACGATACGCACGGCACCCCCATCATGCTGCGCGCACAAGCCGAAGGCATCACACCGGAAGCCTTGATCGAGCGCGTATCTGTGGAACATCGCCGCGATTTCGCCGGATTTCACATCGCCTTCGACAACTACTATTCCACCCATTCGGAGGAAACACGAACACAAGCCGAAGAGATTTACGCCCGACTCAAGCAGGCGGGCCTGATTGAAATTCGAGCGATCGAACAGTATTACGATCCGGTCAAGGCCATGTTTCTACCCGACCGTTTCATCAAAGGCGAATGCCCAAAATGCGGGGCTGCCGATCAATACGGCGATAACTGCGAAGCCTGCGGGGCCGCCTACGCCCCCACCGACTTAAAAAACCCCGTGTCTGCCGTCTCAGGAGCCAAACCGGAATTACGTCAGTCGGAACACTATTTCTTCAAACTTTCCGACCCGCACTGCCAAACCTTTCTGCGCGAATGGACACAAGGTGGCCCCCTTCAAACCGAAGCCGCCAATAAGATGCAGGAATGGTTGGGCGAACTCGGGGACAACCGGTTGACCGACTGGGATATCTCCCGCGATGCCCCTTACTTTGGATTTGAGATTCCCGATGCGCCCGGCAAATATTTTTACGTCTGGTTGGATGCCCCCGTGGGATACATGGGGTCGTTCCGCAATCTTTGTACACGAACGGGGCTGGATTTCGATTCCTTCTGGAACAAAGACTCCCAAGCCGAATTGATTCATTTCATCGGCAAAGACATTCTCTATTTTCATGCCTTGTTCTGGCCTGCCATGTTGTCACACGCAGGGTATCGCACGCCCACCCAGATTTTCGCCCACGGTTTTTTGACCGTCGACGGGGCCAAAATGTCAAAAAGCAGGGGGACCTTTATCACGGCAGAAAGTTATCTCGCACAGGGATTGAATCCCGAATGGTTGCGCTACTACTTTGCCGCCAAACTGAACGGCTCGATGGAGGACATCGATCTCAACATGAACGATTTCACCGCACGCGTGAATAGCGATCTCATCGGAAAATACATCAACATCGCCAGCCGCTGTACGGGGTTCCTGACAAAGTATTTTGAAGGTCGATTGGCTGACGTGCAGAACGAAATTCCGAGAGCCATAGAACACGGCGCACGCATCGCCCCCCTGTTTGAATCCCGCGATACAGCTCGTGCACTGCGTGAAATCATGGCATTAGCCGACCAACTCAATGGCGACATCGCCACCGCAGCCCCTTGGGTACTGGCCAAGGACGACACGCAACGTGAGGCATTACAGGCCATCTGCTCCCGTGCGCTTCACGGGTTTTGGGTGTTGTCGATCCTGCTCTCACCGGTCATGCCGGTACTGACGAGCCGCATCGCACGCACACTCTTCGGCCTGCCCCGCGATTTTCTCTGGAACGATCTGGCCACAGCACCGGATACCGTGCTTCCCTATCAACACCTGATGGCCCGCATTGATCCCGAACAAATCACCGCACTACTCACCGCCAACCGCCAAAACCTCCCCACGCCTTCACAGGAACCTGCCATGACTGAAACCACTTCCGCCATTTCCATTGATGACTTCTCAAAGATCGACCTACGTATCGCCCGTATCGCCGAAGCGGCCCACGTAGAAGGGGCCGACAAACTCCTCAAACTCACCCTCGACGTGGGGGAGTTAGGCACGAAACAAGTCTTCGCAGGCATCAAATCCGCTTACGACCCGGCCACCCTCGTCGGGCGACTCACGGTGATGGTGGCCAATCTCGCCCCCCGCAAAATGAAATTCGGCATGAGCGAAGGCATGGTGCTGGCCGCCTCAGCCAGTGAAGTGCCCGGATTATTTTTACTCTCACCCGATACAGGGGCAACACCCGGCATGAAAGTCAAATAACATAGTAGAATAGTCGGGCATTCCACTCAATCATCTCAATCATCCCACCTCATTCAAGGAGAACCCCATGTCAGTACTCGTCGCCAAACCCGCCCCCGATTTCGCCGCCGATGCGGTCTTCGGCAACAACGAAATGAAGCCTCTCAAGTTGTCCGATTACAAGGGCAAATACGTCGTGCTGTTCTTCTACCCGCTTGATTTCACCTTCGTTTGCCCTTCCGAACTCATCGCCTTCGATCACCGTCTGGATGAATTCAAGAAGCGCAACGTGGAAGTCATCGGTTGCTCGATCGATTCAAAATTCACCCATCTGGCCTGGAAGAATACTCCGGTAGAAAAAGGCGGTATCGGCCAAGTGCAATACCCTCTAGTCGCCGATGTCAAACACACGATCTGCCAAGCCTACGACGTGGAACTCGCCGCTGCGGGCGTGGCACTACGCGCTTCTTTCCTGATTGACAAGGCCGGAGTCGTTCAACATCAGGTCGTCAACCACCT
>JAUYFZ010000176.1 GCA_030689585.1 Rhodocyclaceae bacterium
GGAGGGAGACTGTCATGTCCTCCCCTTGAAGGGGAGGGAGACTGTCATGTCAGCGATATGGCATGTCACCCACTACAAACCACATAGAGCCATTTTCTTTGCATGGGGGGAAGTATAGCGAGACTTTGTTAGCTTGTGGAAAGCATCCGTTCCAATGCGATTTTTGCAAGTTTTGCATCATGTCCGGGCACACTGATTTGATTCACGACCTGTCCTTCGACCAGATTTTCTAGGCACCAGGCGAGGTGTTGGGGGTCGATGCGCTGCATGGTGGAACACATGCAGATCATGCCGCCCATGAATTCGACGATCTTGTCTTCTGCCTTTACTTCCTGAGCCAGACGGTCGACGAGGTTGAGTTCTGTGCCGACAATCCATCGTGTGCCCGGGGGGGAATCTTTGACGGTTCGAATGATAGTTTCCGTAGACCCCACTACGTCGGAAGCCTTGCAGACATCGAAACTGCATTCGGGATGGCTGATGACCCGGCCTGCGGGGTGGGCAGCGCGGAATTTTTCGATCTGCGCGGGTTGAAACATCTGATGCACGGAACAGTAACCGTGCCAGAGGATGATCTTCGCTTTCTCGATTTGCTCACGAGACAGCCCCCCCATGTCCAGATTCGGGTTCCAAAGTACCATCTCATCCATCGGAATGCCCATCTGAAAACAGCTCCAACGGCCCAAGTGCTGATCGGGAAAAAACAGTACCTTCTGACGCTGTGCGAAAGCCCATTCGAGTATTTTGGGGGCATTCGACGAGGTGCAGACGATACCACCATGTTCGCCGCAGAACGCCTTGAGATCAGCGGCAGAATTGATGTAAGTGACAGGGGTGACCGATTCGTCGGGATCGAACAGGGTCGTCAGTTCATGCCAGCAACGAGTCACCTTGGGCAGGCTCGCCATGTCGGCCATTGAACAACCGGCGGCCAGATCGGGCAGGATCGAAATTTGGTTAGGCCGAGAGAGAATATCCGCGACTTCGGCCATAAAATGAACACCGCAGAAGAGAATGAATTCGGCTTCTGTTTGCGAGGCCAGACGTGAAAGTTTGAGCGAATCGCCCGTAATGTCGGCGTGCCGGTAAGTGTCGGCGCGTTGGTAGTGATGGGCAAGGATGACGGCGCGTTTGCCTAGTTTTGCACGGGCCGCAACAATACGATTGTCCGCCTCTCGGTCGGATAATGTGCTGAAATGTTTGAAATTGAGTGGAGCAACCATGACCCTATCGCATCAAAATAAAGCGGGCGAGTATATAGCGAGTTCAGCCTCGGATTCAGATCGTTATACGGAGGGCCGACGCATCACCTGGGTCAGTATCGTTGTTAATACGGTGTTGACCGTCATGCAGGTGGCAGTCGGCATCGTTGCGCATTCTCAGGCATTGGTGGCCGATGCGATGCACACGCTCTCCGACATTGTGGCCGACTTTTTCGTGCTCTACGCCAACCGCAAAGGCGCGGAAGGCCCCGATGAGACGCATCCCTACGGACATGGTCGTTATGAAACGGCGGCTTCTCTGGTGCTAGGCCTCCTGCTGGTGGCCACAGGCATCGGGATTCTGATTTCCGCCGCGAATCGTTTGACCGACCTAGAACACGCGCCTGCCGTGGGGGCGGCGGCTCTGGCGGCGGCCGCCATCACTTTGATCTGCAAAGAGGGATTGTTTCGCTACATGCTGGCGGTCGCCACGCGGTTGCGCTCGAAAATGCTGGTGGCCAACGCATGGCACGCCCGTGCCGATGCGTTGTCTTCGCTGGTCGTCGCGGCTGGGGTGGGCGGTGCGCTGATGGGTTTTAATTTCGCTGATGCAGTCGCTGCCATCGTCGTAGGGGGCATGATTGCCAAGACAGGTGTCCAGTTTGCCTCGGAAGCCCTGCAGGAGTTAATTGACACCGGTTTGGCAGGCGAAGAAGTGGCCCGCATCCGCGCCACGATTGAAGCCACCCCGGGGGTCATCGGGGTGCATGACCTGCGCACGCGCCGCATGGCGCAGAACGTACTGGTCGATGTGCATGTTCAGGTGGATCGGAACATCAACGTCGGTGAAGGTCACGACATCAGCGAAGCCGCCCGCTGCCGGGTCATGAGCGCGCACCCTGATGTGCTCGAAGTCCTGGTTCATGTGGATGTCGACGATGATTCCGTATTGCCGCATTGCCCGGTGATTACCGGTTGAGGTGCGGCGATGTTAAAACCCATTCCCCAGCGTAGATCCTCAATGCAGATCAGAATAATTCAATCTCATTCTGTTCATTGCCGCCCCGTAATGCGTCGAGCACATGATTGAATTGTTCGTCAAAATTCCCTTCCCCACTGAGTAGCGAAAGAATGCGCTGGACGGATTCATCCATGGTTTCACTGATGGCGATTTCTTGTTCCTGATTGGTGTCGAGCGCACCGTATCGCCGCTCAACATTTTCAACCAGTTCCTGAAGCAGCAAACGCGTATCGCCCATGGTTCGCAAATACTTGTTGCGCAAGGCTTCGATGGTGGCCACTGCGCCGCCTAATGCAACCTGCAACTGTTCCGCTCGCCGCATGGATTCCTGCCGCATATCGACGTTGTCGCACAGGGCTTCGGTGGTTTCGGCCAGAATCGCAATATCGTCACGCAATTGCCCGGCTCGCTCTGGTTCCTCCGCTTCGCCTGGCATGTTGGC
>JAUYFZ010000201.1 GCA_030689585.1 Rhodocyclaceae bacterium
GACTTGGCTATCGGAACATATCTGGCCTGCCGAAGCAAAATTTCTCTCTCCGGCATTTGTTCGTGACGGTACTTGGCTGGCCTGTTGGGAAATGTTACGAGGGGGCATCACCTGTTTCAACGACATGTATTTTTACCCAGAAGCCACCGCAGAAGCCACGCTGGAAACAGGCATCCGTGCGGTTCTTGGAATCACCGTGCTTGAATTTCCCACCCGCTACGCCACCGATGCCGACGATTACCTGACCCGTGGACTGGCCGCACGGGATGCCCTTCAACATGAACCGCTCATCCGTTTCTGTCTGGCCCCCCACGCCCCCTATACGGTTAGCGATGCCACTTTCGAACGGATTGCCACCCTGTCGGCACAACTGGACCTGCCGATCCACGTGCACCTGCATGAAACTCAGGGGGAACTGGAAGAGAGCATCCGACACTATGGTGTCCGCCCGATTGAACGGCTCGAACGATTGGGACTCCTCAGCCCCAACTTGATTGCCGTGCATGCGGTTCATTGGTTGCCTCAAGAAATCCAACTGCTCGCCAGACATAATTGCACCATTGCCCATTGCCCCACCGCCAACATGAAACTGGGCAGTGGCATGGCCCCCATCGCCGACCTGCTGGCCGCAGGACTGCGGATCGGACTAGGCACGGACGGCGCGGCCAGTAACAACCGACTGGACATGTTGCAAGAAATGCGCCATGCCGCCTTGTTGGCCAAAGCCGCCAGCGGTAACGCATCTGTCCTCGATGCCCATCAGGCCTTGCGTATGGCCACCCTAGAAGGAGCCACCGCCCTGGGGTTGGACCATGAAATCGGCTCTATTCTGCCCGGAAAAGCCGCCGATCTCTGCGCCATTCGCCTGGACGACTGGCTGTCTCTCCCCTGTTTTAATCCGGCTTCCCACCTAATCTATGTCGCAGGACGCGAAAATGTCACCCATGTCTGGGTCGCCGGAAAATTACGCATTCGTGAGGGAAAACCCGTAGATCACACCGTACAATCTCGAACTCAAATTCTATGCGACCTGTGGCATACTCACGACCGCTCCCAACCACTTCCCTAAGGAACCGATATGAAAAAGTCACTCATCCCTTTGCTGCTTGCTTTCGCAACGATGGCAGCTTCAGCCCAAACAGCAGGCATTGACACCAAAGGAACGGTTGGCTACGTTATTGACCAACGCGGCAATGTCGCCAAGAGTGGTTTCAACCTGTGCTGGCGCACCAATTACTGGACACCGGCCATGGCCGTTGCCGACTGCGATCCTGACCTTGTCAAAAAACCGGAAGCCCCTAAAGTAGTCGTAGTCGCCCCTCCGGTTGTTGAAACTGCCCCTGCAAAAAAAGCCGAACCCTTACCCAAGCCCGCTGCTGAAAAAGTAACGCTATCTACAGATGCCCTGTTTGATTTCGACAAAGCGTATCTTCGCGCAGAAGGTAAAGCCAGCCTTGATGGTCTAGTTGCAAAAATTGCAGACATTCAATTGGAAGTCATCATCGCCGTGGGCCATACCGACCGTATTGGCGCAGATGCCTACAACCAGAAACTGTCTGATCGTCGTGCCGCTGCGGTCAAAACGTACTTAACCAGCAAGGGCATTGAAGTCAACCGCGTCTACACCGAAGGTAAAGGCGAAAAGCAACCGGTCACCGGCGATAAATGTGGCAAGAGCGTGGCCAAAAACCCGAAACTCATCGCCTGCCTGCAACCGGATCGTCGCGTGGATATCGAAGTGATCGGTACCAAGCGTCCCAAGTAATTGAATAACGCTGACTCTGCAGAACTCGATAAATTCGGAGATTTGGCCCACCGCTGGTGGGACCCAAACTCCGAATTTAAGCCTCTGCACGACATCAATCCTCTGCGTTTGGCGTGGATACACCGCCACAGCGATTTAACCGACAAAGAAGTCCTCGATGTTGGTTGTGGTGGCGGACTGCTCTCTGAGGGGATGGCATCCTGCAAAGCCCATGTCACCGGCATTGACCTTTCTCCAAAAGTGTTAGAGGTTGCCCGCCTCCATCTGCTGGAAAGTGGACACAAGGTAGATTACCGGCAAGTTTCCGTTGAAACATTAGCGGCTGAAAGACCGGATTCCTTCGACGTAGTGACCTGCTTGGAAATGCTGGAGCATGTCCCCGACCCTGCCAGTGTGGTGCGTGCCTGTGCTACGTTGGTCAAACCGGGTGGACAGGTGTTCTTTTCAACCCTCAATCGGCATCCAAAGTCTTTTTTGTTCGCCATTGTCGGGGCAGAATATTTACTCAAAATGTTGCCTCGCGGCACTCACGACTACGACAAGTTCATCCGTCCCGCCGAACTCGCTCACCACTGCCGCGATGCGGGCTTATCCGTCACCGAAATCATCGGCATGAGTTACCACCCATTGACCCGAAGCTATTCACTGGGAAGCGACACGTCAGTGAATTATCTTTTGCGTGCACAGCGTGGCGATTAAAGCCGTCTTCTTCGATCTCGACGGCACGCTGGCCGATACGGCTCCCGATCTTCACATCGCGATGGATCGCTTGCTTGCCGAAGAAGGACATCCCGCCGTTCCGTTTTCCCGTTTCCGAACCACGATTTCCGGCGGTGTTCCCGCCATGTTTTTAGAATCGCTGGGCATCACACCTACGCATGAAACCTATCCGCGCCTGCGACTTCTCTTTCTCGATCACTACGAAGCCGCCCCTTGCGCAAAAACATGCTTGTTTCCGGGAATACCCGAACTACTCGACGCGCTTGAAGCGCAAGGCATTCTCTGGGGCATCGTCACCAACAAGATCGAACGTTTTTCTCACCCGGTGACCACTGCATTGGGGCTGTTCTCCCGTGCGGTCTGCCTAGTCTCTGGAGATAGCATCCCCCGGATGAAACCTGCCCCGGATGGTCTGTTGCACGCCTGCCGACTCGCCGGTGTTGCGCCGGAAGAAACGTTGTATGTCGGTGATGATCTGCGGGATGTCGAAGCCGCTCAAGCCGCTGGCATCCCTGTGGTCGTTGTCCAATGGGGATGCGGTTCAAATGTCGACACCTGGGGAGCCGATGCCATCATCGCTCAACCGTTGGAACTATTGGCCCACCTGAAATCCTGAAGGCGGAACCCCAGTAACGCCAACGTTCCAAAGTAAGCCACGCCCCCCCCGCAAACCAGCAGACTCAACCGCCCCAGTTTTTCCAAGGTCGGCAAGGTCAGCCACCACGCAGTTTCAGTCGCTCCCAATAAAACCAGCACTCCCCCCATGACCGTCAAGGCCAGCATCAGCTTGAGGAAAAACAGGCCCCACTGCGGCTGCGGGTTATAAATACCCAAACGACGTAACCCCCGATAGAGTAATCCCGCATTCAGACAAGCCGCCAACCCGATGGACAACGCCAGCCCCGCATGGGCCAGAGGGCCAATAAAGGCCAAGTTCATCGCCTGCGTCGCCGCCAAGGTAATGAGAGCAATTTTGACGGGCGTGCGGATGTCCTGACGAGAATAGAACCCCGGTGCCAGCACTTTCACCAAAATCAATCCCGTCAAGCCAATGCTGTAGGCCACCAACGCAGAACGCGTGTGAAGCACATCCTCCGCAGTAAAAGCCCCATGCTGGAAAAGTGTCGCCAATAACGGCACGGCCAGCAGTGCGAGGGCCAATGCGGCCGGCAGCGTTAACAACAAAGTCAATCGAAGTCCCCAATCCAGAAGATTGGAAAAAGAATCCGTTTTGCCATCCATATAAGCTCTAGAAAGACTGGGGAGCAAAATGGTCCCTAGAGCGGCGCCAAAAAGCCCCGCCGGAAATTCCATCAATCGATCCGCGTAATACAGCCAAGACACGCTGCCTGAAGGCAAGAAGGAAGCAAAGACCGTATTAATAACCAAAGACACCTGGGCAACCGATACCCCCAACACGGCGGGAGCCATCAATGCCAGCACTCGACGTACCCCCGGATCACCCGGGGCGAAGTCCCATCGCGGCAACATGCCGATTCGTTTCAATGCAGGTATCTGAAGGGCTAGTTGCAGCACACCACCCAAAAATACCGCCCAGGCCAGGGCCAACACCGGCGGATCAAACCAAGGAGCGGCCCAGAGTGCCAAGGCAATAAAAGATAAATTGAGCAGAACGGGCGTAAAAGCAGGGAGTGCAAAGCGACTCCACGTATTGAGAATCCCCGCCGATAAAGCCACCAATGCCATGAACAAAATATAGGGAAAAGTTATGCGGGTCAGTTCCACCGTCAGGGCAAACTTGTCGGCATCCTCCGAAAAACCAGGGGCGGTGAGATAAATCAACAAGGGAGCACCGATAACCCCCAAGATTGCCACCATCAACACCACCAAAAACAAAGCCGTGGCCACACGATCCACCAGTTGTCGGGTCTCTGTCTCACCACACCGATGGCGATATTCAGCCAGAATCGGCACAAAAGCCTGCGAAAATGCCCCTTCCGCAAACAAACGACGCAACAAGTTCGGCAAGCGAAATGCTACAAAAAAAGCATCCGTCATCGCCCCAGCACCAAAGGTACGGGCTATCACAAAATCGCGCACGAATCCCAAAATTCGAGAAAGCAGCGTCATACCGCTCACAGTGACCAAAGATTTAAGTAAATTCAATTCCAATTCCCACAGAACAGTCAAGGCAGACGATAATAAGGCAACAAGAGCCTTTTTAAGGATAACAATGAAGTGCGTAGACGATTTCCGGCTGCGGTTGGGCAGTCAGGAGCTAGTACCGATCATGATCGGCGGTATGGGAGTGGATATTTCGACAGTTGAGATGGCACTAGAGGCCGCCCGGCTAGGCGGTGTCGGACATATTTCCGATGCCATGATAAAAACAGTCGCGGATCGCCATTCCAATACCCGTTTTGTCAAAGACAAGCTCAAGCTCTACAAAGCCAACGTCAACAACCCTGATAAATCGTCCGTGCAGTTCAATTTAGGACGCGTCGCCGAAGCCACGAAACTCCATGTTGCACGCGCCATGCAGGCCAAACAAGGTGAAGGCATGATCTTCATCAACTGCATGGAAAAATTGACCATGAATGCGCCGCGTGAAACGCTGAAGGTGCGTCTCACCGCAGCTTTGGATGCCGGTATCGACGGCATCACCCTAGCCGCAGGGTTACACCTTTCCTCCTTCGGCCTGATCGAAGACCATCCCCGATTCCGCGATGCCAAACTGGGCATCATCGTTTCCTCATTACGAGCACTGCAACTGTTCCTCAAGAAAACAGCCCGCACGCATCGGCTACCCGATTACATCGTCATCGAAGGCCCGTTAGCCGGCGGTCACCTAGGTTTCGGCATGGATTGGGCGCAGTACGACCTGGCGACCATCGTGGCTGAAATCCGTCAGTACCTCCTCACTGAAAAACTCGACATTCCCCTGATTCCCGCCGGCGGCATTTTTACCCGTTCCGACGCAACGGCTTTCCTCGAACAGGGAGCCGGTGCCGTACAAGTCGCCACACGTTTTACCGTCGCCAAGGAATGCGGCCTTCCCCAGGCAGCACAGCAGGAATACTTCAAGGCCAGCGAAAAAGACATCGAGGTCAATCAAATATCCCCCACCGGTTATCCCATGCGCATGTTGAAAAACAGCCCTGGCATTGGGGCGGGTATTCGCCCTAACTGCGAAGCCTACGGATACATCTTGGACAGCAACGGCACCTGCACCTACATCACCGCTTACAACCGCGAAGTAGCGGCGCATCCGGGGGCCAGAAAGGTATCCGTGAAGGACAAAACCTGCCTGTGCACCCACATGCGCAACTTCGACATCTGGACCTGCGGTGAATTAACTTGGCGTTTGAAAGACACCACCCGCAAACTCGCCGATGGTCGCTATCAATCCCTGACAACCGAACATATTTTCAAGGATTACCAGTTCAGCAAGGACAACCAGATCGCCCTGCCACCGGAACTTAACTCTCAATAAGCCGTCGGGGTCCCTCCTGCTTCAGACGGCCATTGATTTTCAAACAGAACAGAAGCCAGTGGTAGGCGTTTCCCCCAACCCGCCTCTTCAAACATGGGGCGCGGATAGAAGGCAGAGACCTGACCAATGCACAGCACCGCCACGGGGCGTGCGCCATCGGGCAGGCCCAATAATGCACCCAAAGCGTCAGGATCAAAAAAAGACACCCAACCCAGCCCGATCCCTTCAGCTCGTGCAAGCAGCCACATGTTCTGAATGGCACAACCCACCGAGGCCACATCCATTTCAGGCAACTGACGGCGACCCACAATATGCCGCTCACGCTCCGGCATCAGCGCGACCACCAACACGTCAGCACAATCGAGAATTCCCTCGATCTTGACCTGACGAAATTCCTCGTTGCGAGAAGGCAATTTCTCCGCCGTTATCAGGCGTTCCTCTTCAACCAACGCATGAATGCGTCGACGCAACGCTTGGTCAGTGATATGCAAGAACCGCCACGGCTGCATAAAACCCACCGAAGGAGCCAGATGGGCCGCCTCTACCAAGCGTTCTAGCAGACCTTCAGGTAAGGGATCAGGCAAAAAGTGTCGCATGTCGCGACGTTCACGGATGGCGCGTTCTACCGCAGCGATTTCTTCATTGGAATAGCGATGATCGTTCATTTTTAGCTCCGAAAAGTGAAAAAAATCGCCACCCTCTTGCTTAAGCAGCAAGACTTGCCAGCCAGTCGGCGGCTCGCTCGATCGCGATGGGACCTCGTTGTTCCGGTTGGCGCAAATAGCGCACCAACAGAGTGTTTTTTGCAGAAGGAAAGCGTGTAGCCGTGGCCAACAGGTAAGGCGGCACGGTGAGGTCGCTGAGTTTGCATTCGATAAAATGAAACGGATTGCTTCGCTCGCACAAGACGAAATCGATTTCACGTCCTTCTTTATCTCGAATATAGGAAAGCGTCATATCCCGCCCTTCTGAATCTTGCAGAAAATGAACATGTCGCAACAGCAACGTGGCACTCGCATTTTCAAATCGTGCACCTTCACCCTCCACCAATCCCGTATCAAAAAAATAAACCTTGGGTTCTTTGAGTAGGGCGCGCGCAATGTTGTGATGAAACGGTCGAACGATGAATACGATATGCAATGCTTCCAAGATGCCAAGATAGCTACCCAGTGTGGTGGGGGAAATCTGCAAATCACGCGCCATAGAAGCCAGCGAAAGCGGCGACCCCACGCGGACGCGTAGCATCTCGATAAAAGTACGCATGGCCCGAATCTCTCCAATGCGCGAAAATTCGAGAATATCATCTCGAATCATTCCCTCAAGATACTGCCTGCGCCAACGCTCTGCCTCAACAGGACGCTCTGCTAAAAAAGGTTCTGGAAATCCTCCCCGTTCAAGAAGACGACTTAACGCCTCTTCTGCTGTGGCTCCCGACATGGTTACCCATTCCACTACCGTGATGGGATGCAAACGCCAGGCAAAATAACGACCTGCTAAGGATTCACCCGTTTGACGAAAAGTATCCAACCGTGCGCTTCCCGTCACCAAGAGTGATTGGTCAGCAAGGCGACCGTCATAAACCCCCTTCAACCAAGCTTTCCAGTGGGTCATCTTGTGTAATTCGTCAAAAACAAGCAACCCGGAAGAGGGTTGCCAACTTTGTTCAAGAATAACCCGACGATCTGCCACCACATCCCAGTTCAACACTTGGGCTGAACCTTGCCAGTCACTTGCCAACGATTTGGCCAGCGTTGTTTTGCCTGCTTGACGAGGTCCTGACAAAAAAACCATCTTTCGTGCCAAGTCAGATTGAATAAAGGGAGTGATATTACGTTTCATGATGACCATTTTCCAGCAAGTTGAAAAATAGTCAAGACTTTTTTCCAGTTCGCTGCAAGAAAGTCATACGTTGTAAAGAACCAACCAAAGCGCAAAGGCAATGGCACGCTTTGCCATGCACCAACCCAACCACATCGACCAGACTGCCCCTCCTATATGCAGCGTGGTACGCAAGCCGGGTAACCAGTTCAAATCAGCCGCCGCTTGTTTAATGCGCACAAACCACGGGCTAACCGAGCCGCGCTAATTTCATGCGCGATTCCTTACTCTGCTACAATGAAAGGAATATGATTCCGTGAAAGGAAATTGCACCATGCTCGCTACATTGACTAGTAAAGGCCAAATTACTATCCCGTTGGCAATTCGCAAAGCACTCCAACTCGATGCTGGATCAAGGCTAGATTTTGTCTTGCAAGATGATCGCTCCGTCCGCGTGCTACCCGTCTTACGCGATCCTTTATCCATTGGTAATGTGCTGCCATCACCTAGTCGCCGTCGCGTAACCGATAAAGAAATCCGTGCAGCAATTGCCTTAAAAGCAACCTCCAGTTTCCTTCGTAACGAGAAATGATTGGTCTTGACACCAATATTCTGCTGCGCATTCTTGTGGACGATGAATCGCGTGATGTGGCAAAAGCGCGTAATTTCGTGGCGACCTACGCAGCGCAAGGGCATGATTTTTACGTTGACACCGTAGTGCTGATCGAACTCGTCTGGGTGCTTGAATCTGTTTTCAATTATGGGCGCGATCACATCGCGACTGCCATTGACGCTTTGCTTGCGAACGTTGCTTATATTCTGGATGGACGCGAAGCGGTGGCGATAGCATTGACGGCATTTCGGAGCAGTCGTGCGGATTTTTCCGATTGCTTGATCGCCGCCCGTTGCCAACAAATGAATTGCAACATGACGGTCACGCTGGATCGCGCCATGCACGATCTGGTCGGAGTAACGTTGATTACAAAGTGATTGCACTAATAACACTCCCTTTATCAAACACCTGCATCCATGCGCTTCATCCGCCAGAAGGCATACCCCCAGAACGCGCCAATCATTAACACCAACATCGCCGCAGGACGTGCGCGATACCCGACAAAATCGGCCAGGAAACGCCCCAAACCTTGCCCGTCATTCAAGAGGGCAGAGACATCCCAAAGCGGATCCATTAAAGACGGCAACCATTCCATGCCAATCATGCGATCAATACCCGCCGTTAATAATGAAGAGGCAATTACAAGCAACATGATTTCACTGACGCGAAACAGGGTGCGAATATTTAAAAAGCGTGCACCGCGTGCAATGAGCCATGCCGTGGCAACGGCGATTAAAAATCCAATCACAGCACCGGAAAATAACGGCGTGACATCGCTTTCCATGCCCAACCCATACAAGAAAATGACGGTTTCCGCCCCTTCGCGTGCCACGGCCAACGCGGTAATGATCGCTAATCCAACGCTGCCCCATGCCCCCGCACTGTTCTCCGCCTGCGTTTCCAGTTCGCGCTTCATGGCGCGTCCGTGGCGGTGCATCCACAACACCATTTGCAGAATCAAAAGAGCAGCCACGATCACCATCGCCAACTGAAACTGTTCCAGTGCCGCACCGGCAAATTCGCTTTGAGCTGCGTAAGTGACGAAACCCAAAGTGACCGCTAACAAAAGCCCCGCAATCACGCCGCCCCACAAGCCACGTTTCAATGGCAGAGGATCCGGTTGCCGTGCAATCCACGACCACAACACGCCCACGATGAGCATGGCTTCCAGGCTTTCACGCCAAACGATAATCAGTGCATTCCACATGATGAAACTCCTATTTTGCGATGACCCACATTTTTCCGGTATCCATGTGGAATTCATCGATGAATTCATATTCACCGGGTTTGAGTTTTGGCAGCACGACAAAAGAAGTCGCTCCGGGCGAGAGCACTTTTTCAACACGCATGGCAAGATTTTCAAACTCGATAGGACCGGGACCTTCGTTCTTGATGACGAGCTTGATTCGTTGACCGACCGGCACATCAAGACGAGTCGGCGAAAGCCGCCCACCTTTCGCAACAACCTGAAAGGTGAGCAACTCGCCGGATTGGGCATGACTGCTCACCGCCCAACCCAAGCCAAGCCAGAGTGTAAAAATCCATAGCCAGTGAGATTGAGCGGCAAACATGGTCAGAACCCCACTTTCGCACGCAGGCCAAACAACTTGACATTTGCGGCGGCCTCATTCCCTCCCGGGCGGCCGATCCACTGGACGTGAGGAGAAAGCTCTACATTCCCGTTGACCTTATAGCGGTAATACAGCTCCGCCTGTTTTTCAGAACCCGACGCGGCATAGGGGTCTGTTGCCATCGTGGGCGCGTAGTCGCGATAGCCAGCAGAAGTTCTCAACGCACCATAAGCAATTCCCACACTATCGGCGGCACGACTCCAACTATTTCCCGACAACTCCGCTCCTACGGTGAGTGCGCGATCAAATTTCACACGGCCATGGGTGCTATGACCATAACGACCAAACAGCGTGAAATCATCATCCACCTGTTGATCCACCGATGCCCCAATTCCTGTATGACGCTGTTCCACCCCGTCATATCCTGCACCCCGTCCATTGGTCCAGGCGTAAGCACGATAATTACCCGGTAGAAAATTCAAGCGCGTGGATAAATTCGCCTGCGCAATCACAAAAGGACCATTCAAGGAACCGGTGAAATTCGCCCCCGGCCCTGAACCGAAAGCCCCGATGGAAAGCCCCCATTCCCCGCCTTTTTGCTCTTCATTGATGTATTGAACAATGGCACCTGGCGCAAAACCGTAGGCATCCGCGCCAATATCGCCACCAGAATCGAGCAGCGGGTTGTGGACGAAAGCGTTATTCAGAAATTTCGCCGACTCATCGTCTGCTGCGATGTTCTGGTCGAAGAACACAAAAGGATCAATCTTGCCCACCGTAATATCAAGATGCTCACGGGCATTGGCTTTCACCCCGTTGTGGAAGATCGGCATGTGGAGTTGATACCAAGCCTGAGCAAGGATACCGAAAGAATCATCCGCTCCCGCACCGGTCTGGAAAGCCGAAGTATTCGCGCCACTGGTATAGGTCGGTTTCAAACCGATTCCATTACCCTGCCCAAAACGAAAATGCGTGAAGATGCGACCTTCGGTATCGCCCATCTCCCCCCCCGGCAGGGTGACGGAAATATCGCCCCGATAATTAGCGCGGGTTTGCGCCGTGCCATCTGCCGTATGGGGTGCACCCACCTGCTGCATCACGCCCACGATGCTGGCTCCTACACTGATGCCTTCTAATGCTTCGATCTGTCGCGCTTGTTTTTGCATCGCCAACGTTTGAAATTCCACGGCTTTCAAGCGGGTGACGACTTCGGGTTCCCGTTCGCTAATGCGATCAGAGGTAAGTGATTTTTCCATCTCCTTGTTCTGCTTTTCAAGGGCTTCCACTCGCTCGATGAGCCGTTTCATCTCGGCGAGTAACGCGGCGTTGTCGTTCGCCAAAACCGGCATGGCAAGCCCTGCCGCCAAGGCCGGTGTGCCGATGGGATATTCCAGAGCGGCGGCAGAAGTCGCCCAAAACAGGGCAGAAAAAATGAACAACGAACGAATGAATTGCATGACAAACCTCCAATAAAGTTAAATATAAACAACAAGATTGGCTGGCTTGTCCTAGTACTGCGACGTGGCTGGCTGAGACTTTCTTTGTGAAATCGAATCAGGAGTTATTCTCACTATGCACGAGAATGATTCGTGTTTGTGTGTCAAGTGTCGTCATGGTTTTGTAAGAATCAGTTTGTTTTCACGGGTAACGCGCAATTGGTAGATATGATCGTTATGGACAATGCGTACGGAGTTTTCTTGACGGAATAACTCGGTAGATTGAAGTGGTGTTGATACGTTCATTGAAGTGCCTGTGGATGCTTTTGCTGGCGAATCGCGTTGATTATCGCGATCCAAAACATCCGCCAGTTCTTGCGCATGAGCACGCAGGTGAGCATCTGCATCCAGATCAGTCGCAACATGTTCCAACAATACGATCGCAAGTTCCGCCGCTTGAGGACAACCGGTTTCCATGTGTCGTGCCAGATGAGATAACGCACCGGCTACGCTATGCGCGGGGGAAGAGTGAAATGCTGTTTCCATAGCTGACACCTTAATTGCGCGGTATGAGAATGCTTTTGCGCTCTTCGTCATTCATCTCTTTGGCGCGTTTCAAATTCCAACTGCCGATCCAACTTTTGAAGAGGCTCAAATTGGCAGCACGTTGCGTATCGTTGCTCCCAAGATTTTTATACATGTTGCCGGGCTTGCCGTTTTTCGTATGAGTTCCATCATCCAATCGCCGCATGATGGCACCCGTATCACTGCCGTTAATCATGACGATTAAATGTTCGTAAGTATCCATGCGCGGACCGATGTCTTTAGCTTCATAACCCTTTTCATCTTTCTTGAACTCGGACATCACCGGAGCCTTGCTTCCGTGGCACTCGAAACATTGCTTTTCAATCAAATGACGAATGGTATTTTCATAAGTTATCTGGGTTGAAGCCGTCGGAGTCAGGGCGCAACCCGTCGATAAAGCGACAAAACCCGCCAGAATAGACAGTGTAAATGGACGAAGTGCAAACATGAGAAGTTCCTTTCAGGAGATAAGTGAATGAGATCGCTAACCGCAGTAACGAGAAGCATTCTCACTATACATGAAAGCAATTCTCATGTGCAAGCGTTTTTTGTTTACGGCATCGCGCTTCATATCGCAGAACACCAATGTCGCTATGGATTGGTGATCAACAATGGAGATGAGATCATTAAATTAAGTCAATCAGTGATCCAGTTGCCCGCCATGTACCTTTAGGCGATGACCGAGAAACAACCCCGCCGTGGTTTCTGGGTTAGAGGGAAAATAGAAGTGCATATAGGAAGCCGTGAGAAACCGGTCACGATAAATCGCTTCACTAGGCTGCCCCGTTGTCGTTTTAATCGCCTGCGCGATGGGTTCAAGCGTTGTTTCAACCGTTGAATAATGAAAAGTGTGCCCTGTTAATCGACCCTCGGATAAACATTCTTGAAGATCAACAGCCAGCAATCCTAGCCCTGCCAGTTTGCGCTGCATGGTCGTCGTGCCGGGTAGTAAGCCAAAACCCAAGTGACGCGTTCCATCCATCGTGCAAAGCGTATCAAAACAAGCCATCATGCCACCGCATTCCGCCACGAGTGGTTTGTTAGCCTCCACATGAGCG
>JAUYFZ010000178.1 GCA_030689585.1 Rhodocyclaceae bacterium
GTCAATGGGGCAAGTTTCATGATACGAGGTGGCACAAGCCATGACCGTTAACGTGAAAGAACCAGACAACATGAAAAAACAGTTCGGAGTGCCCCGTCATAATCGAGCGAAGCGAGCCGATGAGAACCCCCCGAGAGGGGGGCGAAGGGGGACGGGCGTTTAATCGCATTGATTTCATGGGACGAGAGTGGGCTTGGCAACCATGCGAGTTAGGGATAGAAAACGTGGAACCGGTAACCCGCCGTAGGCAGGTCGGGTGCGCCCAGAATCAGGTTGGTGACATGTTCCGAGCTTGCGGGAAAACCGGCGGTTTCCACGAGATGGGGAGGAAGGTATCCTGAAGGCGGTAACACTTTTCGAAGGATCACGCGGTCGGTCTCATCGGTAATGGTCAAATCCAGATGCGGCCAAGCCTGCGGAAAGGAAGCCCGATTTTTCAGGGTGGCCACCAGTTGCAGACGGTGATCGGAAGCCGGGCCAAAAGGATGCATGTCGGAGGACTCTACCGTGATGAGATTGATTTTGTGCGGCAAGGGCACTTCACATCCCGCCCATTCGCACAGCACGAGCAGCGTGGGTTTAAGTTCCGGGGAAAGCACACTCAGTTCAACGCGCCAAGTAATGAGCGTTTGCAACAAAAATATCGGAAGGGCAATAACGCAGGTCACGATGACCCAGAGTCGCTGGGTGTTTCGCACAGGGGGCTCTTCTAAAAACGGAGTCGTTTCCTCTGGGAAGGTGATCGGCGCCTCTTCGGCCATGATAGGTTCAATGAGATGCGGCGATGCCTCTGTCTGAAAAATCGTATGGCAATGTGGACAGGTTACTTCCATGATCTTGCTCCTTCCAGTCTGACCCAACCTTCTTTTTCCGCCCCGACCTTCAGGTTGATTTGTTGTGACTGATAAGCCTCAATGACCTGCTGTGATTGTGATTCCAACACCCCTGCAAGCACGAGAAATCCGCCGGGGGCAACTCTGGTCGCCAGCAGAGGAGCCAGAACACACAACGGATTGGTTAGGATGTTGGCTATCACGATGTCGAATGATTCTGTCAGTCGTGCCGAAGAATGAAGAAGCCGTAGCGTCACCTGATTCCGAGCCGCATTGTCCGCCGCCGCTTCCAGCGCACGTTCGTCAATATCGACTCCCGTTACGGCCACCGCACCCAACTTGGCCGCCGCAATCCCGAGAATGCCGGAGCCACAGCCATAATCCAGAAGGTTATTAATAGTTGCGAAAGTTCTTGCCACATGTTTCACCCCATCCCCTCCCCAACCCTCCCCTTGAAGAGGAGGGAGACAACCAATGCGCCCAACTCCTCCCCCTTCAAGGGGAGGGAGACAACCAATGCGCCCAACTCCTCCCCCTTCAAGGGGAGAGAGACAACCAATGCGCCCAGCTCCTCCCCCTTCACGGGGGTGGTTGGGAGGGGGATGGGGAATGTGTTCCTCGCCAACGTATCGGCAGAGCCAATCGAGGCATAAATGTGTGGTGGGATGGCTTCCGGTTCCAAAAGCCAACCCAGGGTCCAGGGCCAGATTGATCGCCGCTGGATCGGGGGCTTCATGCCATGAGGGCACGATCCAGAGTCGGTCGTTGATGCAGATAGGTTCAAACTGCGATTGGGTCAGGCGCACCCAGTCCTGTTCGGCCACTTCGGATAATTCGACGACCGCATCCTCAAGTCCGATGTGCGCTATGACCGCAGAAACCCGGTTGGCAAGATAATCAACGGGATCGAATAATGCCACGACCCGGCTCCTGTCCCACAGCGGTATCGAGGAACATCCCGGCTCTCCAAACTGCGGGGTTTCGCGCTCCGTATTTTCCGCCGCATCTTCGACACTGACCGAAAAAGCTCCCTGTTCCAGCAAAGCATCGGAAAGCTCTTCCGCATGGAGTGCATCGGTTTCAATGGCCACCGAACACCACATGGCTCAACCTTTCCTGTTCGCCAGTTTTTCTTCCAGATAGTGAATGCTGGTGCCGCCCTTCAGAAAATTGGCATCCTGCATCAGTTCTTGGTGAAGCGGAATGTTGGTCTTGATGCCGTCGACCATCATTTCGGATAACGCAATCCGCATACGCCGAATGGCCTGATCGCGGGTATCTCCGTAAGTGATGAGCTTACCAATCATGGAATCGTAATGCGGGGGAACCGTATATCCGGAATAAATATGAGAATCCACCCGAACTCCCGGCCCACCCGGGGGATGCCAGTTCGTGATTTTGCCGGGCGAGGGCGTGAACTTGAAGGGGTCTTCTGCACAAATGCGGCATTCAATCGAATGTCCTCGAACCTCAATGTCGCGCTGACGGAACCATAATTTTTCGCCCGCCGCCACGCGAATCTGCGCGGTGACAATATCCACGCCGGTCACCAGTTCCGTGACAGGGTGTTCCACCTGAACGCGGGTGTTCATTTCGATGAAGTAGAACTCATCGTTCTCATACAGAAACTCGAAAGTGCCTGCTCCACGATAGCCGATCTTGCGGCAGGCCTCCGCACAACGATCACCGATACGGGTAATCAGGCGACGATTGATTTCTGGAGCAGGGGCTTCCTCGATGACCTTCTGATGACGACGCTGCATCGAGCAATCACGCTCGGACAACCAAACAGCATTCCGAAAGGTATCCGCCATCACCTGAATTTCGATATGCCGTGGATTTTCAAGGAACTTTTCCATGTAAACCACGGGATTACCAAAAGCGGCCCCCGCTTCGGTGCGGGTCATATTGACCGCATTGATTAAGGCCGCTTCCGTATGGACGACCCTCATGCCGCGCCCCCCTCCGCCCCCCGCCGCCTTGATGATGACGGGATAGCCGACCGTGCGGGCAATATTGATAATCTCTTTGGGATCGTCCGGTAACGCGCCTTCGGAACCCGGTACACAGGGAACCCCCGCCGCTTTCATGGCATCTTTGGCAGAAACTTTATCGCCCATCAAACGGATAGTTTCCGGTTTGGGGCCAATAAAAACAAAACCGGATTTTTCTACGCGCTCGGCGAAATTCGCATTTTCGGAAAGAAACCCGTAACCCGGATGAATGGCTTCCGCATCGGTTACTTCAGCCGCCGAGATAATGGCCGGCACGTTGAGATAACTTTGCGCAGAAGGCGGGGGGCCAATACAAACGGATTCGTCGGCCAGTTTGACGTATTTGGCCTCTTCGTCTGCCGTGGAATGAACCACCACCGTGCGCACGCCCAATTCCCTGCAGGCACGCAAGATGCGCAGGGCGATTTCGCCACGGTTAGCAATCAGTACTTTTTCAAACATGGTTAACGTGAAATAACAAGTTCGGAGTGCCCCGTCATAATCGAGCGAAGCGAGCCGATAAGAACCCCCCGAGAGGGGGGCGAAGGGGGGCGGGCGTTTAATCGCATTGATTTCATGGGACGAGAGTGGGCTTGGCGACCATGCAAGTTAGCTAATGATGAACAGGGGTTGACCATATTCGACCGGCTGACCATTGTCGACGAGAATCGCACGGATGATGCCCGTAGCATCGGATTCGATCTCGTTCATCAACTTCATGGCTTCGATGATGCACAGCGTATCGCCTGTTTTAACCGCCTGACCGATTTCGGCAAAAGAAGGAGACCCAGGACTACCGGAACGATAAAACGTGCCCACCATCGGTGATTTGACCGCATGACCTTCTGGCTCGGCGGCTGCCTGCGGTACGGTCTGCACGATGGGCATAAGATCGGGAGCAGCAGGCATCATCACGGTTGTCGGCGGAAAGCTCTGCATTGCCTGCATCGGCAAGTGTTTCGCGATGCGGATTTTCTCTTCACCTTCACTAATTTCCAATTCGGAAATACCGGAATTCTGAACGAGGTCGATGAGGGTCTTCAGTTTTCTCAGATCCATACCAAACTCCTTAAAGGTTAAAAACAGGAATTACGCGCTGTGCGCAATGCGTGCGAGCGCGGTTTCAAGGGCAATCTCGTATCCGGAAGGCCCGAAGCCGCAAATGACACCGACGGCTATATCAGAAAAATAGGAATGCTTGCGGAAAGACTCCCGCGCATGGATATTCGACAAATGCACCTCAATAAAAGGAATGGCCACCGCCAGCATCGCATCGCGCAAAGCAACGCTGGTGTGGGTATATCCAGCGGGATTCAGGATGATGAATTCAATCCCTTCTTCGGAAGCCACCTGTACACGGTCAATCAATTCGCCTTCGGAATTACTCTGAAAACTCTCGATCTGCACGCCGACAACACGTGCCCTAGCTTCCATGGCGGTATGAATATCGGCCAGCGACGCCGTTCCATAAATCTCCGGTTCACGCCGTCCCAGTAGATTCAGGTTCGGGCCGTGAAGCACAAGAATACGCGCTCGGCGAGTTGAGTTGGTGCTTTTTGACTTCGACATGGCGGCGAGTTTGCCTTAAATGTCTGATTTTGTCCACTCTCACGGATGGCAGGTAGAATGCGGCTTATGCACATTCATATCCTCGGTATCTGCGGAACCTTCATGGGCGGGGTTGCCTTGTTGGCGCGAGCGGCGGGTCATAAAGTCACGGGCTGCGATGCCCATGTCTACGCGCCCATGAGCACACAGCTCGAAGAACAAGGCATTCTCCTGACCGAAGGTTACGAGACGGGACAGATGGCACTCGCTCCCGATCTTTTCGTGATCGGCAATGCCATTTCTCGCGGCAACCCGCTGCTGGAAGCCATTCTTGATCGCAATCTGCCCTATATCTCCGGCCCGCAGTGGCTGGCCGATCACATCCTGCTAGGACGATGGATACTCGGTGTCGCGGGCACTCACGGCAAAACGACCACGACATCCATGCTGGCCTGGATATTGGAAGACGCAGGCCTGACCCCTTCCTTCCTCATCGGGGGGGTGCCTTGTAATTTCGGCGTATCGGCGCGATTGACCGATTCTCCCTTCTTCGTCATCGAAGCCGACGAATACGACACGGCCTTTTGTGACAAGCGATCCAAGTTTCTCCACTACCGTCCCCGAACGGCCATTCTGAACAATCTGGAATTCGATCATGCCGACATCTTCGCTGATCTTGCCGCCATCGAAACGCAATTTCATCATCTCGTGCGAACTTTACCTAGCAACGGCCTGATTATTGCCAACGGAACGGAACCTTCGTTGCAACGTGTGCTGGACCAAGGCTGTTGGACACCCGTGGAACGATTCGGGGGGTCTGAAGGTTGGCAAGTCGGCGCACGACAGGTCGGGGACGAATTCGATGTCATGCTCGACGGCAAGAATTTGGGGCGCACGCGACTGGAATTACCCGGCGCACATAACCGCGCCAATGCCATCGCGGCACTGGCGGCGGCGCGTCATGCCGGTGTGCCGGTCCATGTCGGATTATCGGCCCTTCGTCGTTTCCAGGGGATCAAACGTCGAATGGAAGTGCGAGGCATCGTGCGGAAAGTCACGATCTATGACGACTTTGCGCATCACCCCACGGCCATCGCCGCAACCCTCGAAGGCCTGAAAAGTCGCATCGGAAATGCCCGTATCCTAGCGGTCCTAGAACCCCGTTCTAACACCATGAAACGGGGAACCCTGAAGGAACAACTCCCCGCCAGCCTCGCTCTCGCTGACCGCGTGTTCTGTTACACCGCAAATTTGGGCTGGGATGCGGCATCGGTACTATCTCCGATGGGGGCCCAACTGTTCGATGACCTTGATGCACTCGTCACCGCCGTGATGACCGAGGCGCAAGAGGGCGACCATGTGCTGGTTATGAGTAATGGAGGATTTGGTGGAATTCATGACAAATTGCTCGGAAGCACCTCTTTCTAAAAAGCAAACGGCTCTATGTGGTTTGTAGTGGGTGACATGCCATATCGCTGACATGACAGTCTCCCTCCCCTTCAAGGGGAGGACATTGTAAGTGTGCAGCCTATTTGGCACATGTTTGTATTCTACTTGGCACAGTGGAATGTGTGTTTTAGGGGGAATGGATGAGTAGTTCTTGCGAAACG
>JAUYFZ010000187.1 GCA_030689585.1 Rhodocyclaceae bacterium
CAAGTCGCCACGTTCTCCGGTGCGTTCCTCGATGGTCGCCTCCGCGAAGCCCTAGCACACTGCCAGCGATTGATCGTGACAACACCACCGTTGGCCGAACTCTATGGCCCGCTCGTCGAATCGGTACATATCGTTCCGAACCGGCTGGAAAAAGCATTATGGCAAGGCATAACACCGCCCGCGCCACCTGCCATCAAACGAAGACCCCGGGTGGGTTGGGCAGGGGCACAACAACATCATGCCGATTTGGCCATTCTTGCCCCCGTCATCGAAGCCTTGGCCGAAGAAGTCGACTGGATATTTTTTGGCATGATGCCCGTTGGTTGCGAACGTTACGTCCGCGAGTTTTATCCGGGCGTACCTTTCCGTGAATATCCGGCCAAACTCGCCCGACTCGATCTCGACATCGCTCTGGCTCCGCTGGAAATCAATCTATTTAACGAAGCAAAGAGCAATTTACGCTTGCTGGATTATGGCGCGCTCGGCTGGCCGGTCATCGCCACAGATATTCTGCCTTATCGCGAAAACACGCCTCCCATCATTCGAGTGTCCAACACCCCGTTGGCCTGGACTGCCGCCATTCTGGATTTTATCGAGGCTCCCGAAGCAGCCCGTAGACTCGGACGGCGGTTACAACAATGGGTACAAAAAAACTATCTGCTCGAAGAACATATACACGAGTGGACCATTGCATTAGACCCTCATCATGGATGACACGCCCCCCAGCCAAGAGGACTTGATCGCCGCTCTGCCGGAAATCATGTCGACCACAACAGGATTGAGACGAATCCGCCTTCTCGAACAAATCTTGAAGATCATCCCTGATTCCATGGCGGCTTATCGTGTACTCCGGCTTGCCTATCAAAGGGGCTGGCAAGGTGAACCGCATCCGGACTCGTTGCCCTATCACATAGTGACCGACGATGGATTTTATTTCGCCCTGCTCACTGCTTTTGACCATTGCCGACAAGACCGTCTTGATGCCACCGTTGAGATTGTGCGTACGCTCGCCACCATTCGTCCTGCTCACCCCATTACTAACGAACTCCTCGCCAATTTGCTCCACGATGGCCCTGAATACGAACGGGCCGACACGCTATACACAACGGTCGCTCGCCGCTATGCGTGGCCGTCGGGACTTAACCGATGCAGTGATCGTTATTTTCAAACCCTACCCGATCACGCCCTAGCATTGGGCACGCCGCCACAATGGCTCTACCAACGCAAAGACACTTTGTCCCCCGCCATAGCCGTCATTTCCGCCGATCCGCATTATCTGGAACGCTATCTTCCTAAATTTCTGGAAACCTTCAGCCAGCATCGTGCTGAATCCGGTTTATCGTTACATCTGCATATCGTCAACGGTGATGAAACGCACACGCGCTTGATCCCCCCTTCTGCCTACGATCTGATTTGCGGCATCACCTGCGAAACCATGGATCTCCCCGACGAAGAAATCAATCATGCCTACATTTGCAGAGAACACCGCACCTATTACGCTTGCGCCCGGTTCCGTCTTCTGCCGATGTTGCTAAAACACTATGTTTGCCCCCTGTGGATTCTAGATATCGATATCGAAATCAATCGTTCTTTGTCCATGCTGTGCCCCCCCCATTACGCCAACGCAGATATTGCCTACATTCCTCTTTCAGCCGGATGGGCCGGTCCGTTCGTTTCCTGCTTCGTGACTATTTTCGGCCTATTTCCTACTCCATTGGGCATTCAAGCCGCTCAACTGATTCGCGCCTCAATCGAAGAACGGCTGAACATCGGTCAATCCGGTTGGGGTCTAGATCAAGCCGTCATTGCGAACACGCTATGCTACCTACGACGACATCATCCCGATTTTCAGGTGGCCTCCTTGAGCGCGGGACTCGTCGGTAGCAAAAACACCCCCACAGAATCTCCCTTACTCACCAGCCTAGTGGGGTCGTGTCATACCGATGAATGAATGCCATTCCAGCCCCGCACACGAATTCCTTGACGCTCGTACGACTCGGTTCCGCCATAAATCAGTGTCGGTGCCACGGCTTGCTCTCCTGCCAAGGCCATCCATCGCTCGATGCCCGTGAAAAAATCTCGGTTGATTGTTTGCCCTGATTTAATTTCAATCGGCATCAATTTGCCGCCAACATCGGCAATCACATCTACCTCATGGCCGTTGCTATCACGCCAAAAATGGATGATCGGTCGTTCTCCTCGATTCAGAAAGGTCTTCACGAGTTCTGAAACAACCAATGTTTCAAAGATACTGCCCCGTAACGGATGCGTGACCAACTGTTCTTTACCTTGAATGCCCAAAAGCCAACATAGCAACCCTGTATCAAAAAAATATAGTTTGGGTGATTTAATGAGCCGTTTGTTGAAATTCGCATGATGGGGTCGTAGAAAAAACAGAAGATAACTCGCCTCCAATACGGAAATCCATGCTTTCGCCGTATTGTGGGTAATACCGCAATCTGTCGACAACGAATCAAGATTCAAAATTTGCCCGCTACGCCCTGCGCAAAGACGCACAAACCGCTGGAACGCTTCCAAGTCCTGGATTTTCAGCAGTTGCCGAATGTCGCGTTCAACATAAGCCGTTACATAGGCTGGAAACCATAATCGCGGTGATAACTTTCGTCCATACAGGGGAGGGTAACTGCCCGTAAAAAGCATCGCATCGAGCGATGTCGGCACGATGCTCGCCCCCTCCAATTCCCGAACGGAAAACGGCAACAATTCGACAAATGCCGATCTTCCGGCCAGCGACTGGGTGATCTTGGACATCAAACCAAACTGCTGCGATCCTGTCAGCAAAAACAATCCCATGCGACCGTCCGCATCAACCCACGTCTGAAGGTAGGAAAAGAGTTCCGGCACCCGTTGCACCTCATCGAGAACGGCTCCATCAGGAAGTCGCCCCAAGAAAGCGCGAGGATCATCCAAAGCCAGCCGACGAACATCCGGATCTTCCAAAGAAAGATAGGGTTTGTCGGCGAAGATAGCCTTCGCCAACGTCGTCTTGCCGGATTGTCGAGGCCCGGTAATCGTCACCACAGGAAATCCCGACAACAACTCACGGACAACCGTTTCTGCTTCGCGTGCAATCATGGCCGCAGGTTAGCCAAGGTTATGTATATTGTCAATTGCTTTGAAGATATACATCAAAAAGGAGAATTGGCTCTATGTGGTTTGTAGTGGGTGACATGCCATATCGCTGACATGACAGTCTCCCTCCCCTTCAAGGGGAGGACATGACAGTCTCCCTCCCCTTCAAGGGAAGGACATGA